>NZ_WUDQ01000900.1:0-937 GCF_009827695.1 Paenibacillus sp. OT2-17
CATATATTCATGCGTATGCGCCTCAACCCCTGGTGTAACACGCAGTAAGATATTCACCTGCTGTTCTTTCTCGGAGGCAAGGGCCTGCAACAAATGCAACTCCATTTCGCTATCAACGACGAAGCAGCCAATTTGCGCATCTAACGCCATTTCAATTTCTTCCGGTGTTTTGTTATTGCCGTGAAAATGGATTCGCTCTGCCGGGAACCCTGCTTGTAGCGCAGTAAACAATTCTCCACTGGAAACTACGTCAAGCGACATTCCTTCTTCAGCAGCTAAAGCACACATCGCCATAACACAAAACGCTTTGCTTGCATAAGCAACTTGAAACTTCAATCCGGTTTCACGAAAAGCTTCTATGAATTCCCGGCAGCGCCGGCGGACTAACTGTTCGTCAACAATATATAGCGGCGTGCCAAAACGCTCTTTCAAAAGCGTTGTATCACAACCGCCGATCTCCAAATGTCCATTGCTGTTAATTTTACTGCTTCCATGCAAATACATGTTCTGGCGCCTCTCTTTCTGGAACAAGCTAGTCATATTCCATCGAATGTTTACACCAGTATAGCAAAAAAAACATCAAGAACAATGGATTTTTATGCAGATCATTTATATTAATGCTCCTGTCCATTGCCTGAGTTCGAATCTGTGTCGGCATCCGTATGGGGCATACGCGTATTGTCCCTCGTTTTGTTAGATGACGGGCGGTTAGGCGCATCTAGTACAGGCATACGGAACAAGATGGAAGCTAACGCTTTGGCATTAAAAGGAATGAACGGCCACAAATACGAAGAATTATATGACCGATGCAGCGTCAGCATCAAAATGATCAGTGTCGTACCCACGACAAAGCCCGGTACGTGAAAAATTGCAACAGCAACCAGCAGGAATAGTCGAATCAGTCTATTCGCTAACCCCAGCTCATAGCTCGGTGTTG
>NZ_WUDQ01000901.1:0-936 GCF_009827695.1 Paenibacillus sp. OT2-17
GTCGCAGTGGACATGGTCTGCTCTTTGGCGTGATGGCCGCAGTGGGAGGCATTGCAGCTCTGCTGATGCTATTTGCGGTCAAACCCAAGCAGGATGAACCAACAGATGACAAATCCAGTGACCGTATGAGTGTAAATGAGGAGCAAACAGGGGTGGCCCGAGAAAAGCCTCTTTCTTCCAAGCTAAAACGCAAAACTCCTGCGAAATAAATGAAAAAGCACCCGTTGTCCACAAAACCATGGCAACGGGTGCTTTTGATTATAAGCAGTTATAAACTAAATGTATTTGAAAACAATAGCTTTACCCATTGAGAGAAACATGCGATTTAGGCTTACGGCTTGCGATGATTTGTATAACATAGATCAGCAAAAACAGTACAATAAACAGCGAGGAAAGGCGGTACATCCACGCATAATCACTTGCTTTGGCAATAATGCCAAGTATAAGCGCACCGGCTGCAACCCCGAAATCGAGGGAATTGAGAAACATACCATTTGCCATGCCTCTTTGTTTAGGAGATACAATCTGAATCATCCAGGTTTGCAGGGTTGGCTGCATCACACCAAATCCGATACCGTAGCAAAGAGCCGACACATACATGAAATCATCACTGTGCGCGTAGGAAAGCAGGAGCAGACCGCCAATTAAAAAGAGGGAGCCGGGGATGAGCAGTGCTTTTGCTCCTTTTTTGTCATAAATACGGCCCGAGAAGGGACGCACAATCAGCACGGAAACCGCATTAAACAGGAAAAAATAGGCCGGGTGCGCCAGATTTGCTTCATTTCCGTAAAGCGCCATAAAGCTGAGTAATCCGCCATATGTAATAGACATCAGCATGTTCAGTAAGGCGGGAATCCACAGTTTACGGTTAAATGCCGGTTTTCGCCCCTCTTCCAAAGGAATCATAGGGGGTTCGATGTGCCCCTTAGGTAATGT
>NZ_WUDQ01000902.1:0-936 GCF_009827695.1 Paenibacillus sp. OT2-17
TCCGTTCTCGTTTTACTATTGCGACGCAAATACATCAAAATCTCATTCTCAATGCATCGAGACGCATATGTCGCAAGTTTGATTTTCTTCTCTGGATCAAAAGTGTTAACCGCTTTGATTAGTCCAATAGCACCAATGGATACGAGATCCTCAATGTTGATTCCCGTATTCTCAAATTTACGGGCAATATATACGACTAACCGCAAATTTCTTTCGATTAGCATCGACCGTACTGCTGCATCTCCAGAAGAAAGTTTCCCCAGCAAATATTCTTCTTCGTCTCTCGTCAGCGGTGGGGGGAGCGCCTCGCTGCCGCCAATATAATAAATTTCTTCACTTTTCAGCCCAAATAAAAATAAAATACGATAATATTGCAGTTGCAATGCTAGCCTAATTTTCATCTTCAATTTCATCTGTTCCCGCATATCATTCTCCCCCTTTTGAAAATAGTGCAATTCCAACTGTGCTCCGCCCATTTCACCATTGGATATTTCTCGTCGCCTTCAAACATCATTTTGTGTTTATGCTCCGTCATCCTGATTCCGTAAAATGCTCACTAAAATGTGCATCTCGTTTCTGGTTGGTATCAGCACTGCCCTCTTCTTGTGCCGTCACATCCGGGTGGATGATGGCACGATACTTACCCTCTGCTGACAATGTTCCCCCATCCAAGCCAATCAACACTCGATGATGTACAAAATGAGCCCCATTCATCACCACCTCTACTCGGTCTGGTTTGAGGGCGAGCATAAAGGAATGACTGCGGTTAATTCCACGATAGGGGACGAGACGAACACGATCCTGCCAGCTAAACGATTCGTCCCCGTCCCCCAGTTCCATCACCAGTTGGTCAGCATTACCCTCAGAACATTTTCGAAGCCAGGAGGCGGGCAAATACGATTCCCACAAGGCCGCCTCCATGATCATCACCGGGGT
>NZ_WUDQ01000903.1:0-936 GCF_009827695.1 Paenibacillus sp. OT2-17
CGAGATGGACGCCGGACGGCAACATTGAATATTTGGGTCGGATGGACCATCAGGTGAAAATCAGAGGTTACCGGATCGAACTGGGCGAGATCGAATCGCAGCTGCTGCAGGTGGAGTCGGTACAAGAAGCGGTCATCATGGCCCGTGGGGACGAAACGGGCCAAACACAGCTAGTGGCGTACTACGTCGCGAGTCAAGAACTTGGAGCTGGTGAGCTGAGACATGAGCTGGGACAAGAGTTGCCAAGCTATATGGTGCCGTCGTATTTCATCTGGTTGGAGCAGATGCCGCTGACACCGAACGGTAAAATCGACCGCAAGGCCCTGCCAGCACCAGAAGGCAGCCTGCAAAGCGGAGCGGATTATGTAGAGCCGCGCACTGCACCGGAACGGGCACTCGTAACGGTCTGGCAATCCGTCCTAGGCGTGCCAACCGTCGGTATTTTAGACAATTTCTTTGACCTGGGTGGCGATTCGATCAAGGCGATTCAAATCGTGTCGCGTGCGTTCCAGGCAGGCTACAAGCTGGACATGAAGGATTTGTTCCGCTATCCCATCATCGCAACCCTGGCACCGCATATGCACGAGGTCAGTCGTATGGCAGATCAAGGAGAAGTGAGCGGGGAAACCGCTTTGCTTCCGATCCAGCATTGGTTCTTTGCGCAGGAGCGCGAGCGTCCGCAGCACTTTAATCAGGCGGTCATGCTCTATCGTGCCGAGGGCTTTGATGAGACGGCGGTTCGCCAAGTCATGGATCACATCGTGAAGCATCATGATGCGCTTCGTACAGTTTTCCGTCAGACTTCCTCGGGTTATACGGCTTGGACACGCGGTGTAGATGAAGGCGCGTTGTATACGCTGGAAACCGCAGACTACCGTGAACAAGTAGCCTATGCGGAAGCGCTGGAAGCGAAGGCAAATGAAATCCAAAGCAGCA
>NZ_WUDQ01000904.1:0-932 GCF_009827695.1 Paenibacillus sp. OT2-17
GTACTGGGTGTATCTGCCGGCTCCGGTGCTACGCATACAGCAATTGCGGTAAGCCACTATCTGGCTCGAAGGTCCCGCTCCGTAGCTTTGGTTGAGCTGCACAGCACAGCCAAAGCATTTGCCCGACTTCAAGAAGTCGTAGAAGGCACATCTGTTGGACAATCGAGTTCAAGTCGGCGTTTTGAAGTCGATGGAGTACATTACTGGCGACAAACATCTCGTGCGGATGTGATTTCTTTGTTGGGTGGTTCCTATAGATTTATCGTACTGGACCTGGGGAGTGGGCAGGACAATGAACGACTGGAAGAATTCTTGAGAGCCGATTATCCGCTCGTCGTTGGCTCAGGGGCCGAATGGAGAGTTCAGGATATAGCAGGGTTAGGCCGATTTCTTCAGCGCCATCCACAGAACAAATGGAATTACTGCTTGCCATTGGCAACCTAGGAGGCGGCCCGCAGGCTTCGTAAGGAGCTGGATCACGATAAAGTATTTGCTCTACCGTTCCACTCAGACCCCTACGAAGCGGATGATGAGATGGATCAGGTGTTGGACGAGCTGTTTCGCGGAGTCATTCCAGATACCCGGAGAAGACGCTTCGTATTCCTTAAGCGACGGCGCTAGATAGAAGGTATATATCAAAAGAGGCAGGGGAGAAGTTGTGTGTCTAAGCTAAGAAAAAGCAGTAAACAAAAACTATACGCCGGTTGCATTGGCGCTGGGATTGTTGGCATTATCTTTGCCGGCTACCTTATGGTTAATATCCATCAAATGAATGAGGTCAGGAAACAGGCTGAGGTAGAGGCAGAACTGAAATGGAAAGTGTATGAACAGGAGCAACGAACCGCGAAAAAAGGCTGGGTGGTTGTCCGTGACATTTCTCCAGGTGAACAGATTGCATCTAATGATTTGAAGGGAATTAAAGTTCCCGGTTC
>NZ_WUDQ01000905.1:0-930 GCF_009827695.1 Paenibacillus sp. OT2-17
GGAAGCGTTATTGAATTTGATATTTCACCAATACAGATAGACTCAGAGAAAAAAATAGATGTACTCATGAACTTTCTAAAAGATTTAAGTCGGAACCTAAACAAAACGATAATTATAACTCCAGAAATGACTATAGAAGAGGTATTAGTTCGAGTAGAGCCTAAAGGGAAAATTGAATTAATTATGTGAGTATTTCAGTGCATTCCACCTAACATCGTATTCACACTGTAGTCGCTTTCGCTTCCTTGGTCCACTAGATGCGGCTCAAGAAGCGAATTCAGTGGACCGTCTGAGAACTTAACCATGTAGCGGGCAGCTCCTTCAGAGCCTTAAGGTTCTCATGTTCGTGAATACACAAACGTTAGCCGAAATAACCGTAATATTGAAAAGGAGAGTATACATGAAATTTACTTATACACTAAGTAATATTGGTTGGGCAGATGTACATCTTCGAATTGAAAATTCGGAAATTTATACTTCTCCAAGCTATCTCTCTGGGGCTCAGGCGATCAACCTTGCAAGGCTAAGTATTTGACTCGGTGCTGAAGCACCTTAATCCTTTCGGGGGATAAATACATAAACGTTAGCTGAAAATCGCCAAATTAAATAACAAGGGGGATTTTTATGTCTGATATTACTGGGACAATAAAATTGATTATCTAAGAAATACCCGCTGGTTGTACTATAACGATGATTACTTGGAATTTCTTATACAAAGGGTTTGGAAGATAAATAAACCTGTAAAGATCATAGATTATGGATGCGATTTTGGATATTTAGGACTAAAGCTTCTTCCATTGCTACCAAATGGATCAACATATACTGGCATTGACAAAGGCATGGAATTAATTAAGCAAGCCAATAAAATATCAAAAACAATATGAAGCAGAAGCAACTTTTTCTAAAGAGTTCAGTGATAAATCTTGGTTA
>NZ_WUDQ01000906.1:0-927 GCF_009827695.1 Paenibacillus sp. OT2-17
CATTAAGCTGACCCCGCGTGAATTTGCCATTGTCGAGCTGTTGGCACGTAATCGTGGTCAAGTGCTGAGCATGGAGCAGATCTATGAAAAAGTATGGAAGGAACAATATCTGGAATCCAACAACACGCTGATGGTTCATGTGCGTAAAATTCGCGAGAAAATTGAGGCTGATCCGAGAAAACCTAAATACCTGAAAACGGTGTGGGGAATCGGCTACAAAATGGAAAAATTCGATTAATGGAGGATTCACGTCTTGAAGGCAAAACGATATGACACATTGGGATGGAAGCTGGCAGCCCTTAGCCTTGCCGCCTTCACTTTAACCGGACTGATTTTGATGGTGTTTTATTATGGAGCATCTTTGCTACTATGGCTGAACCCTTCCCGTTCATTTTTTGGCACTCGTCTAATTCGCTGGACCGTGAATCATATTGGGTCCCCACTCATCATGCTGATTGGAGGGCTGCCTTTATATATTTATTTCTTTTTCCTTTTTACCAAAAATACGATTGGCTATCTTCGCGAAATTACGACGGGGATGCAGGAGTTTGCTGATGGAGATCTGTCCTATACGATCCCTGTTTCTTCAGCGGACGAGCTGGGTACCTTGGCGAAAAATATGAACACCATGGCGGACAAGCTCCGTCTCTCACTGGAAGAAGAACGGGCTTCCGCCAAAGCCAAAAACGACCTGATCACCGGCGTATCTCATGATCTTCGTACCCCGCTAACATCCGTGATCGGTTTTTTGGAATATATTGAAACCGACCGCTATCGGGATGAAATTGAGCTGCGCTATTATGTGAACATTGCTTATGAAAAGTCATTGACGCTTAAAAAGCTGATCGATGAGCTGTTTGAATACACGCGTGTGAGCGGTGGCAGTCTGCCACTGGAGCTGGAGCCTGTAGATCTCGGCAAATTGCT
>NZ_WUDQ01000907.1:0-925 GCF_009827695.1 Paenibacillus sp. OT2-17
CAGTTTGACAGTTGGTTTGCAGCCCCAGAATCAGTATTAATGGAGGCTGAAGTGAACACGACCTTCTTTTTCGAAACGCATTTTGAGGGGAAGCGTCATCCACATTACGGAAGATTTCTAAGACTTGAGCAAAACAGACTTATCGAGCTGACTTGGGTTACTGGCGAAGGCGGTACCAAGGGAGCTGAAACAGTTCTCACTGTTGAGCTTAAACCTCGCGGTAATGGCACGCATCTTTACTTAACGCATGCAGGTTTACCAGACGAGAATTCAAGAAACCAACATGAGCAGGCTTGGCCGCTTGTACTTGAGCAGCTCGACAAAAGGATGATGCCAGATAGATAATTCAGAAGGTTCCAGGCTAAAACTGCAACAAGAGGACGATTTTAAAATCGTTCTTTTTATATTTTTTGATGACAAAAATAAATATTTACCTTACATAAAAACAAATATTACCAGTTTACTAGATTATTTCATTGCCACATCTAATAGTAAAATATACAATTACAACAGGCGAAATAAGAGGATGGTGTATCTGTGTTATCTGCTTTTTTATATATATCACTTGGTGTATTCGATGCTTTGGCCGCTGTTATTTTGGTCTTAAAGCTTTATATGCTTCCCGTGAGGGAATATCGTAGAAAAATATTATTTTATGCAATTGGCATAGCTTTGTTTTCCTTTCTAATGAGGGAAGTTATAGGCTTGCCTAAATTAGATTTGCCGCTTCAGTATTTGTTAATGGTTATCTTTTTTAGATTTGGTTTAGGGATCAAAACCCATCTAGCAGCTTTTTCTGCTGGTTCTGGTCTAACGGCCTACATTAATTTACAACTTTTTGTATTTCTGTTTGCGTATTTTTTTGGAGTAGCAGAACCAGGTGCTATTAATGATACTTCTGGCTCTTCTATTTACGTTATTCAGT
>NZ_WUDQ01000908.1:0-924 GCF_009827695.1 Paenibacillus sp. OT2-17
GCACGGCGGCGGGTGCGCAGCGCAATTCCGGAAATGAAATCGACCAGCGCCAGCAGCGTCAGCAGGCAATAGGTCGAGTTGCCGAACTTCGGCCACAGCACGAATTCGGCGGCGGCCGCGCCGAACACGATCAGCGACAGCAGATGGTCGGTGAGATATTTCGCGCCGGGGCGCGCGCCCTTGATGACCTCGAGCAGCAACAGCAGCACGCCGGCGGCAAGCAGCATGTCGCTGAGCGTGATCTGCCACTGTTCGCCCGACAGCAAGGTCAGCCTGATCAGCGGGTCCGTGAAGGACACGCCGGGCATCAGGAAAGCGATGATGTTGTAGACCGCGAGCGGAACGAGCAGCAGCGGAAAACCGACCATCGGGGCTTGCGCCTTATTTCAGGGAGAACCAGCAAAGCGGCGATGGCACTTGCCTCGCCGCGGACGCGCGTCTTGACCGCACTCGTTGGCCGAATTCAGGCGCAGCGCCGTTTGATTGGAGCACAACCTTATCGGAAAACCGCTACGCACTTTTCCGGGTCATGCTCGCGCCTCCGCGGCGCGGCAGCCGAAGTCCGATCAGGACTCTTTCTTGGCCTTCAGGACCTGGCGGCCCTTGTACATGCCGGTCTTCAGGTCGAGGTGGTGCGGACGGCGCAGCTCGCCGGAGTCCTTGTCCTCGACATAGGTCGGGGTCTTGATCGCATCGGCCGAACGGCGCATGCCGCGACGCGACGGCGAGGTTTTTCTTCTGGGAACGGCCATGACGGTGTCCTCTAGGGTGTTGCGGAGGCATCGTCCGAAATACGGACGTGGCTCAGCGCTTCGAAGCGCAAGCTGCGATGCCGGTAAGGCCGCGCTTATAGAGGAAGGCACTCCGTAAAGCTAGGGCCGGAGACAGCAAAATGCGCCCGAAATCGCGCTCAATCGCCGCGAT
>NZ_WUDQ01000909.1:0-922 GCF_009827695.1 Paenibacillus sp. OT2-17
GGAGCTTCCATCATATCGTGATGGACGGCTGGTGCTTGTCGCTGGTGACAGGCGAAGTGTTTGCAAGTTATTTTGCGCTATTGGCTCATAAGCAGCCGGAACTGGCCCCTGTAACGCCATACAGTCAATATATCGAATGGCTGGAGCAGCAGGATCGTCAGGCCGCATCAGGTTACTGGAGCAAGGTTCTGGAAGGATATGAGGAACAGTCCCGCCTGCCACAGGCTAAAATTCAGGGCAAAACGGGCTATCAGGCGGATCGTCTGGATTTTGACTTGGGCGCGGAGCTAACGGCAGGCATTCAGCGCGTAGCCAAGCGTTATCAGGTAACGATCAATACGTTGATGCAGACGGTGTGGGGCCTTTTGCTGCAAAAATATAATGGCACAGATGATGTGGTGTTTGGCAGCGTGGTATCTGGACGTCCGGCAGACATTCCAAATGTGGAGCACATCATTGGTCTGTTTATCAATACCATTCCTGTACGCATCCGCAGTCAAGTGGACAGCTTATTCTCAGACGTGATGAAGCACACCCAAGAGCAATCCATTGCTTCCCATGCCTATGATACGTACCCGCTGTATGAAATTCAGGGATTGTCGGAGCTTAAGCAGGATTTGATCAATCATATTCTTATTTTTGAGAACTATCCGGTAGAGGAACAATTGGAGCAATTAGGCAACGGTGATGAGTCCAGCTTCAGCATCACAGGAGCTGAGTCTGTCGAGCAGACCAACTATGACTTTAACCTGGTGGTACTGCCAGGGAACACCATTCACATGAGCTTCGGTTATAATGCACTGGCCTTTGAACGGGAAAGTGTAGAGCAAATTCGAGGTCATCTGGTACAGCTGCTGGAACAGGTGACAGCGAAGCCGGACATTCGCGTACATGAGCTGGATATGGTAACCGCGCAGGAGCG
>NZ_WUDQ01000090.1:0-12080 GCF_009827695.1 Paenibacillus sp. OT2-17
CATTCCCAAGGGCATGGAATACCTATTGCCAAAAGCTTTATTGAGGCGCATAACGGAACGCTTCATATCCTTTCAGGCAGTAAAGCGGGTACTAGGATGGAGATTTCACTGCCGCTAAACATCTAACTTTTTAACATCTAATCTCACATTTTGCAGTTTGCTCGGTTTTTTTGCCTGTTGTTTAGGGACTGTTTACCTGATGTTTACTTTACTTCAGTAAACTGTATGTAACTTAAGCTTCAGCATTAGAAGTCGAGAGGAGATCAGGAAATGTCTGAATATGTAATACATACACAGCAGCTAACTAGGCGTTTTGGAAAACGGGAATTTGTAAAACGAATAAATCTCCAGGTACCCGGACAGCAGATTTATGGATTTTTAGGACCTAATGGGGCGGGTAAAACAACCACGATTCGTATGCTACTTGGGCTGATTAAATCCACATCCGGGGAAATTGAGATTTTTGGGAAAAAGCTGAAGGATCAGCGTATGGAAATATTGAAGGATATTGGTTCCTTGGTTGAATCACCTGCCTATTATGCCCATTTATCCGCATATCGAAATTTAGAAATCGTTACAACCATGCGTGGACTGCCGACCCGAAGAATTCATGAAGTGCTGGATTTAGTGAGATTAACCAAGGATGCGTATCGTCCGGTAAAGGGATATTCCTTGGGGATGCGACAAAGACTGGGGATTGCTATGGCGCTTATTGCCAACCCCAAATTATTGATACTTGATGAACCGACGAATGGTTTGGACCCGTCTGGTATTCAGGAAATTCGGGAGTTAATTATGAGCCTCCCTGGCGCTTACGGAATGACGGTACTAGTTTCGAGCCATTTATTAAGCGAAATTGAGCAGATTGCAACCTATGTAGGAATTATTAATCAGGGTGAAATGATCTTCCAGGGAACGATGAAGGAACTCACCGCCAAAAGCAAGCCTCAATTATTCATTGAAACCCCAGATCCTGTTCTGGCTGCCGGTGCACTGATTCAGCATGGGTGGACGGCCGGGGCAGAATCGATTGAACAAAATGAGATCGTGACTCCTATTGTAGATCGGCAACAATCTTCGGAGATGATCAAGGTGCTTGTGGAACACAATCATCCCATTTATCGGGTCACAGAGAAGAAAAAAACATTGGAGGAGATATTCCTGGAACTGACAGGTAAGGAGCGAAGCTTATGATACTCCGGGCTATAAAGTCAGAGGGGCTTAAGCTGAAGAAAATATGCTGGTGGATTCCTCTTATACAGGGGTGTGTACTTACAGGCATGACTGCTGTGGAATGGTATCTTTACTTTCGGCAAGGACCGGGAGGTGTCTACGCTGGTTTTGCCGTTATGTTTATGTTCCTTTCGTTTGTGATGCTGCTTGGCGGTACACTTTTGGCGAGCATTATGGCCGGTACAGAGCATGATACTCAAACATGGAAGCAGCTTATGGCCATGCCTGTTCCCAGAAGTTATATCTATTTATCCAAAATCGTATGGATTGTGATTCTGCAGTTGGGTACCGCCTTGATCACTGTAGCAGGTATGAGCCTCATCTGGGTGTTATATACAAACGAACCCATTCCTTGGCGGATCATGTTGTTACAGCCGATTAATGCAAGCTTGGCTACCCTACCAGTACTTGCAATTCAACTTTGGCTGTCTACGCTTTTCACTAATCAGGCATTCCCATTAGCGTTTGGTATATTCGGTTCAATTGCAAGCTTGTTTTTGGCACGCACAAGTATTCTGTGGATTAAAATATTGCCTTGGTCGTACCCTGCATTATCAAGTCCTCTGATGAAGGAACACATGATTTGGGTGATCGTTGCTTTAAGTGCAGGAGTCATCTTTACGGGACTTGGTACACTACAGTTTACCAAGCATGAATTCAAATAGAGAGGAAAAGATACATGGGCTCTATTTTACGCGTGGAGACAATAAAGCTTCAATGGATCATGGTTTGGATTCTCATTATATTGGATGCGATCATAAATTCTTTAATGGGAGTCCTGGAACTGAATGATTTGAAGCAGTTTTTTTCACCCAGTTGGTTAACTTTATATACTTATTCAGCGCAATTTCACTCTATGTTTTTTTATCCGCTCTATTGTGGAATTATTGCTTCTCTTTTGTGTGCGTACGAGCACCGGGATGGAGGATGGAAGATTTTATTGAGCAGCCCGTATCCTCGTCAGCAAATTTATTATGCAAAATATATATTGCTCATTCTCATACTGGGTCTGGATCAGCTTATATTTATAGTAGGCTATTTTGTAAGTGGAAATATAGCAGGTGCTCCAGGAGAGATCCCTTGGTCTGTCGTTCTTTCTACCGGTTTGGGAGGGTGGCTCGGGATTTTTCCCCTGGCAGCACTACAGCTTATGCTCTCGATAAAAATTCGGAATTTTGGAGCTTCTCTGGGAATGTCCATTTGTTGTGTGGTTCCTAATATTGTTATAACAGGCTTTCACTCTTCCATAGGTGCGTGGTTTCCTTTTACGATTCCTTATTATATTATGATGCCGCAAACAGCGACTTATGCACCCAGAGTTGAGCCTTACAGTCTCGGACTGATTGTCATTTTTACGTTTTTAGCCTATCTGTATGGTGGAAGAAAGATGTTTGTGAATAGGGACTGGTTGTAGTTAGGATAGCATGAGGATGTAATCCCAACCGATCTCTTTGTTCTCAGAAACACTTAATAAAGCAGCTGCAATCCCAGCAACGCCTTCAAGCATGCCCGCTTTTGTCAGCCAAGTTAAAGAGCCATCTGCCCTTGGCTCGGGGTCCAGATATCCTAGTGGGCTATCCATTTGAAAGCGATCAAGCAGACAATTTGTTAACTGTTGAATAAGCGGGAGAAAAGCAGGCTCTTTACTATGACACCACATTCGCCAAGAGATGGTAAGTAATCCGGCAAGACCGTGACAGAGTGCAGAAGAGTCCATTTCCCGCTTAGCTATCTCATAGGAGATTGCACCGACACAAGCTTTCACAGCCAATTTTTGCAGATTATCGTTATGGAGAGCCTTTCCGGCAAGAAATAGGGTACAGGCAATGCCGGGGGTACCGTAACACCATGCTTCTCTTGCTCGTTGTATATCAAACTGCAAAGAGCCTGTTTCAGCTTCAAATGGAACGACATGAGGCCAGTAGTAGCCGTAGGTATCTTCATATTTATACTTAAGCAACCATTCCGTAATGGTTTCGATCGCTTGATATTGGCCTTTTACTTCAATTCCAGCACTGTAAGCTACAGATAATAAAGCCAACGGTCCAGGAATACCGTGTGCCATTCCACAATTAAAATTGCCCAGAGGATAGTTACGTTTATCCCGGTCTAAAAATTGAAACTTTTGCGGAGAGTACCACCCTGGGACACAACGATTGTGAATATGTATGGGATGTGTAAGATCGGTAAGAAATTGAAGAATAGGCTCAACAAGAGGAGTACAGATAGGATTGTTTGTGTTCATCAAAATATATCTTCCAATCCCGGATGCTCCTGAAATCGTATCAAAGGCTTGCATGGGCATACCTTCGCACAGACTTAATTGTTCTGTATTTAACTGAAGCCATTGTTCTGTCTGAGGAATCATCCATTGATGGATTTGCTGTAAAAAATTGCTGTAGTTTTCTCCATGATTAGAAGCCTCTCTTACGGAAGAAGCGATGCCTGCCCAGCCACTGTAAAGAGAGAGATCGTTAAGACCATTTTTAGCAAGCGAGGATTGGATCTGAGCCATGTTCAAATGTATGGCTTTATTCCAATCATACGAAGGGTCTGTAGCACGCCATTGCGATAGTAAATGAATGTTACCAGGATAACCATGCGAAAGTGAAGTTTCTCCCCATGGGTGGTACTTTGTTTCTGGCGAAACATTGTGTTCCGCATGGACTGCTGCATAGACGGATTCGGGCTCGCATAGACGTAAAGCAATTTTTTTACTAATATCTCTTGCACGAACTTGGTCGGATTGTTGTATAACAAAACTATCAATTTTCATATGAAAGCCTCCATTATTTTTTTCTTCATTATATTGTCACTAAAATCTAGTGTGTTGTCCTTAAAAATACTAAAAAATAATGAAGGTTTATCTTAAATGTACTCGTTGAAATTAAGACAAATGTAAGAATTATATAAAGTCTAGTTAAGATTATATAACTTATAATAAAATTGTAAAAAATAAAAGGAGGTAACAAGATGAAAAATCAATTTGATCTGGACTTGCAAGTAGCTAAAAATGAGGTTGCTCCAAAAGGAGTTCAACCAGCCAGTGGTCTTATCTGTACTCCTTCATGTGCAACAGGTACTTTGAATTGTCAAGTTAGTCTTACCTTCTGCAAAACGTGTTAATAACGAAAATACATGGAAAAAAGGCACGGTTTCTATAACCGTGTCTTTTCCAGTTACGAAAATGAGGGAAGGATTTATGGTTGAAGATTTGAAGGGGAGATCAGTTGAAATCAGTAAGTATATAGCACAAAAGCTAATAGACCTATCATATACAGAAAAGATAGTTAATCATACAAACAACCTTTCACCTTCACGTGGAAATCCCCCTTGGAATCCTGGCTCGCTTGCCGATGGAATTCCGGGTGTGTTTGCGCTGTTGTCCGAATGGGGTTACCTGGAGCCAGATCAAAATTGGGCAGAGCATGTGCATAGTCAGTTACGGTACTTAGATGCTAACTCTCTATTATTATTGCCTCGTATATCTCTTTATTATGGAACAACAGGAGTAGCTTATGGCATATTATTAGCTTCCAATAACAGAGCTAATTATAACAAACTAATCTCTCAGCTTAATAAGTATATTGAAGTAAAGTGGGGGGATTTACCTGTAATTGGCACAATTACAGAGTTCAGTAGGCAAATGGATATCATCAATGGGCTGCTCGGGGTGGGCAGATACACTCTGGAGGTTGCTGAAGACAAGACGATGTGTGATCTGTCTCGTCAATTATTAGACACCATTACGCATTTTATACCTGAATATATACATTTGTCGTCAAGGGAAGATTCGGCTTCAATCCATCTAGGTTTGGCGCATGGTATCACCGGAATACTTGCACTGCTTGTCACTGTCCTACAAAAAAAGATCGAAGTTGAAGGACTACATGAGGCTATAAAACATATAGCCGATTTTTTGCTTATTCAAATTCAGGAGGATCAATATGGCTGGTATTGGCCTGTAAATTCTCAAGCGTCTTCAATGAACAAGAGAGAGAAAAAAGTAGGGATGAGAGAAATTGAAGGCTGGTGTCATGGAACCTTTGGAATAGCTTGGACATTACTCAGAGCAGGAATTGAGTGCAGTAATGAAGAATGGAAAAAGATAGCGAAAAAAGCTATGGAATCCATATTTTGCTTAGATGATGAGCTACTAAACGCGCTATCCCCTACTTTCTGTCACGGGTTGGCCGGTTTGCTTCATATGGCTCATAGATTCTATAGCTTAACCGGTAATATAGCAGCCTTACACTTTGCCGATCAGATAGCTTTAAAGTTAGTAAATTTATACGATGAAGAGCTCCCATTTGGATACCGGGATTTGGAGGGGACAACTCATGTTCATAATGTAGGAATACTGCAAGGAGCAACAGGGATTGCGTTAAGTTTGCTGGACTATGGAATTGGGAAAGAACATCCTAAATATTCAGGGAGATGGAGTGAATTGTTTCTAATTTCTTAAGGGCGCTCTACCTTATTGCTTATCTGAAGCATTGGTTTTGGGGGGATTAGATGAAACAAAAATTTATGGTTATATCATCTTTTAGGAAGATTAAGCATTTTTTTGAGACTTTAAGCACTCCAGAAAACATTCGAATCATGTTTTATGATTCGCTTTACCAGGCTCTACCGGAGATTGATGAACAGTGTATCGGTGTAGCTTTGAATCAGGATCATATAACGCTAGAGGACTTGTCTTACTGGCACAGCATTAAAGAAAAATTTACAGTTCCATTTATCTTTCTTTCCTATCATAGTGATGACCAACGGCAATTGGATCTCCTCAAACAACTGTTTTCAATGGCTTCATCTGCATATGAAATGGAAAGAGAACAGCAGGCTATTAGTTTATCACCTAATGTCATTTTTGATCCTGCTGGAAAGGTTATTTGGAAGCAAGGGCATGAGCATATGCTGACTATGATGGAATTCCGATTATTAATGTATCTTCTTACTGCAAAAGAGTGTGCTTCTACGATTGATCACATTATAGACAGAGTCTGGGGAGTGGATGCTTTTACTACGTCTAATACGGTGTATGTGCACATCAGAAAATTGAGAGAGAAAATAGAAGATGATCCAAGTCATCCAAAAATTCTGGTAACATGTCATGGAATCGGTTACAAGTTGAATATATTTCCTAAAAACTTGGAGGTGGTCAGTTGTGAAGAGACAACTGCATTACACTGATGCGCATAAACTACATAATGAAGTGAGAGATCGGGATGAAAGATGGTTTAGTGCATGTGATTTTTTTCTAATCAGAGCTCCATTACTATCGCTAGACCGATATTTTCAGGTGTTTTCGGATCAAGATGTGGACAGCCAGCTTACGTTGGAGGAAATAACTCGTCGATTAAAGTTGATATCCCAAGAAGCTGTTGTTCAAGAAGCCATAGCATTAGCCTCTCCGTCCCTAATGCAGTTTTTACATTACTTGAATGATGGTCATGCTTTGGATGATAAAGGAGAGCTACAAAAGTATGAGAAGACGCTGAACAGCTTTTATCGTTATTTTATTCGGATGACTACCCGAACGACTCCATTTGGGTTATTTTCAGGAGTGGGGCAGGGGATTTGCGGGAAGACTACCGATCTGGATATTGGTAGCTATCCTAAGCATCTAAAGAGAGCTAGACCCGACATGGAATGGATATATAAACTGATTCAAAAAATAGAAGCTGATCCGGCCATATTTAATCAACTAAAGGTTTTCCTAAACAAAACGGTTATGATCAAAGGAAATCGAGCCAAATTACCATTCCGACCTAAGCATGGAGCAGCAGAAGCTGATGATTCGGCAGAAATTTTTAATTCCATTCGGCTTACTGACGTTGTTCGAATGACGTTTGAAGCTGCGGAACATCCCATTCGGGTGATGGAACTGAAAGAAATACTATTAAAGGCATTCCCTGACGCTACTTTGGAAATCATAGCTGATTATTTGCAGCAACTAGTAGAGCAAGAGTTTATTTTGAGCGAGCTTAGACCTCCGTTAATGGATCATTCACCCTTTCATTACATATTCGAAAAAATTAAAAATCTGGACATTTCCGATCCTTGGATTCACATTTTACACGAAATTGATGCTTTGTTACTTCAATATAATCAATGCACGATTGGAGAAGGAGAGAAGGTCTACCGGAAATTATGTGACAAAATGCTGGATATCATTTCTGTAAAAACACCTGTACAAGTTGATGTTAAATTGGATAAAGAAGTAACGCTGCCGAAACATGTGCTTGATGAGGTTTCATTAGGGGCTGAAGTCATGTGCAAATTGTATGCATCCCCCAAAACGGATGAATTGGCTGAATATTTGAATCGTTTCTTGGAAAAGTACGGTGTGTATCAGGAGGTTCCTATTCATGAACTGTTTGATGAGGATTGGGGTCTGGGTATACCGGAAATGTATCGTTCAAATGAAAAAAAATCAATGGGCATGGAGGCATTTAAACGCAACGCTGTTCTCTTTCAATGGGTTTCGAATGCCATTTCTAATCATGAAATAGAACTTGCCCTTACAGATGAACAGTTAGAGCAACTGATGATTTCTGATAACTACGACACTTCCCCAGAATCAATGGAGATCTATTACAGTATATTTGCTGAGTCTCCTGAAAAAGTTGATTCTGGAGACTATTTGCTTTTACTTGGAGCCAGTGCTGGCTCGAATAGAGCGGGTAAAACCTTTGGACGTTTTCTGGATATGTTTAGTGAGGAGTTTGTACAAAAATTCTCTGAAATATATGATCATCACCGATGCTTTCATCCCGATGCGTTATTGTCAGAGATGGTTTTTATGCCGGAACAGGGGAAAATATCAAATATCTCATTAAGCAAAAATTTAATGGCATATGAGATTGTGTCGGGAACCACCTCTTCTAAAGATGAGGACCATACGCTCTGTATTGATGATTTAGTGGTGGGTGCTACTCATGATCGTTTTTATGTCAAGTCCAGACGTTTGGGTAAGGAAATAATCCCCTTGCAAACACACATGCTGAATTACAAACTTTCACCACATATATTCAGATTTCTAACGGATATTACCAATAAAGAGATTGGTACGTGGTCTTATTTTGACTGGGGGCCATTAGAGCAGTCCCCTTTTTTGCCAAGGCTAGTATATAAAAAGATCATTATTAGTGCTGCGCAGTGGAAACTGAGCAAAGCTTCATTGAATATTTCAGAATCATGCGAGTCCAAAGAAGGAGAAGAACTTTTCCATATGTGGAGAAAACAATGGAATGTACCGCGCTATGTTTACCTAACGATGGGGGATAATCGCCTTTTATTAGACCTATGTAACCTCTTCCATATCAAAGATTTGCTACATGAGGTGAGCAAGACACGTGAAGGACAGGAACTTCTTCTTACCGAGTGTTTGGGTAATCCCTTCCATACCCCAGTACAGGGGACGGCAGGAAGATACATGGGAGAATTTGTGTTTCCACTTAAGAAGAAAAAAATAAAGGTGAAACCAAGTATCCCTAGTTCACAAAACCATATTGTTTCTCAAAACTTCATTGCTCATACTCCTTCCAGCATTCATAGAGGCATATTTCCAGGAGGGGAGTGGCTATACCTTAAATTGTACGGAGTCAAGGAAAGAGAGACTGACCTGGTAGGCTTAAGCCTAGGGCATCTCTTAAAACAGCCGGGGTTTAAGGATTGGAGTCAAAAATTTTACTTTTTGCGATACGTTGATCCTGAACATCATATCCGTCTACGGTTTCAGGGAGAGCCAGAAAAGCTGTGGCTTGTTGGCCTACCGCAATTAAATCAGTGGGCAACCGAGTTGCGTGAAGAGGGGCTAATAACGAATATGGTCATAGATACATACCATCCTGAATTGGAGAGGTATGGAGGACAGACACTTATGGAGCTGGCAGAACAGGTTTTTGACGTGGATAGTCAATGGGTCATCGCCTATATGAAGGGAATTCGCTCTAATGCTTTCAATCTGGACATAGAGATTGCGGCTGTGATTAACATTATTCATTATCTGAGTGGTTTTGGTTTAACGATTCAGGAGCAAGTGAAATGGCTAGAAGAGAGAATTGATTGCAAGCCTCATATGAAGGCATTCAGGGATGTCAAAAAAACATTGATTACCGCTGTAGAATCGAATTATGAATGGATTGGACAAGCAGATACGACCACACAGGTTGCTTTCTTAGCGCTTGTAGAAAAAAGACAGACTATGATTCAGCAGTATGCTCAAGCGATAATCCTGGCTAAAAATAATCACGAACTTACCAATCCTCCTGATGATATTTTAGGCAGCATCATTCATATGCATTTGAATCGTCTGCTTGGTGTAAATAGGGAGCGAGAAATAAAATGTATGGCTTTAGCTAAGCATACAGTAGCTAACCTGTTGCATAGGAAAGGGGTAAGCTATGTCACAGTCTAATGGACAAACCAATGACCTGATCTCTTTGTCCTATAAAAATATATTTCGTACCTTTTTATTTTGGCCTCGTATATTCAGGCTGCTTTGGGACACACATCCTTCCTTTTTGATTGCTATACTCATTACGAATTTATTGAAGGGTGCAATTCCTGCTGTGATCCTTTTAACCACGAGAGAATTAATCAACAGTGTCGTGGCCGGAGCGTCAGGGGGCAGCTTTCAACCTGTTTTTATAGCTTTTGGCGTCTTGATCGGTGTCAATTTGCTGTACGATCTGATCAATATTGGCGAAAGCTTTTTTCGTAAAATGTTTCAAAGCCGGCTATCGAACCAGGTAAATATCAGAATTATTGAAAAAGCACAAAAGATGTCTTTGCAGTCGTTTGAGGATGCAGATGTGCAAAATATGCTCCAACGTGCTCAGGGAGAGGCAGATTTTAGGCCGTTTGAAATATTTACTCAAATCCTTGCCATTATTAGCAGTGTTGTAACCTTATTTTCGACGGGTGCTATTCTCATCGCATGGAGATGGTGGGCATTCTTATTCATTTTTCTCATTCCATGCTTATCATTTTATTCTTTTTTACGTATCGGGCAAAGAGAATTTAATGTTCACTTTCAAAGAGCAGGAAGACAACGTGAATCCTGGTATTTGTCGTTTTTAGTGACAAGAGATAATAGTTTTAAAGAAGTGAAAATATTTCAACTGGGAGACTATTTGCGAAAAAGATATAAAACGATACTCGAAGGGTTTTATCGCGAGGATAAAGTGCTAGCGGTTCGTAGATCCTATACCTCTCTTGTATTTCAGATTGTAAATCAGGGTGCGTGTGCATTTATTATTTTCATGGCCATACAAGCCACTTATGTTGGTCAAATTTTAGTGGGAAACTTGGTGAGCTTAATTCAGGGTATCACGTTAACCCAGTCAACATCGCAGAGCATTGTACAAGGGATTTTAAGCTTGTGTCAAAATAATTTGTACATCAAGCAGCTATTTGACTTTTTGGATATGCCGGAAGAGGCAAAAATACAAAAAACGGTTCAGCAATTGCCTTTGTCCACTATTCACAGTATTGAATTTCGGAATGTATCGTTTAGATATCCGAACACGGAGGAGAATGCCATTTCTAATGTTAGCTTCAAGCTTCATCAAGGAGAGAAGCTGGCCATTGTAGGGAGAAATGGATCGGGTAAATCAACGATTGTGAAGTTACTGACTCATTTGTATTCCGATTTTGAAGGAGAAATCTTAATTAATGGACACTCAATACATGAATTGGATAAAGACAGTTTTAGAGAAAAGATAGGCGTTGTTTTTCAGGATTTTGTACATTATGAGATGGCTGTTAGAGATAATATTGGCTTTGGTAATGTGGCTTCGAGAGAAAATGATGAGGCCATTTGGACAGCTATAGATAAGGCGGGGATTACAGATTTGATAGTCGGCCTGCCTGATAAAATGAATACCTTGCTTGGAAAATGGTTTGAAGATGGACAACAGCTATCTGGAGGACAGTGGCAGCGTATTGCAATAGCCAGGGCCTTTATGAGAAATGCCGATATATATGTCTTGGATGAACCGAGCTCTTTTTTGGATCCACACGCGGAGAAAGAGGTTTTTCAAAAGTTTGATCAGCTTATTCATGAGAAAATTGGAGTGTTTATTTCACACAGATTGTCCTCCGCACGTATGGCGGATACCATTATTTTAATGGAGGAGGGCAAAATTGTGGAAGCAGGTAGTCATGAACACTTAATGGATATAGACGGAGTGTATGCAGAAATGTTTAGGCTGCAAGCCTCCTCGTATCTTTCACAACGGGAACGTGGTTTTGAGGAAGGAGATCTGTCGCCCTCGTTAGTAAGGACGACAGGTGGAGCCTAAGAAAGGACAGATGCCCTCCTATTGTAGGAGGGTAATTTTTTTCTTCACCACAAAAGTCGAATTACAGCCATACTCACAATACCGACAACGACGGTAGCCAGCAGGTTTTTGCTCCACAAGGCGGTCACTAGCGTAGGAAGAACAGCCATAAGCACTTGTCCATTAAGAGTGACTGAGGTTTCGGTTCGAACGAGCAGATTTTCCATCACGAGGGCCGTGAATATGCAGATGGGAATATAGGAAAGCCATTGTAGCACTGGCTTGGGTAGCGCCAGCTTTTGCAGCACGACAAAGGGAATGATCCTTGGGATCGCCGTGACAAGCATGGCACCGATTATGATATACAGGACATTGGGATTAATGTTCATTTGTCAGTTAACACTCCAATCGTTGCGGTGATCATGGTCGCTACAATGACGGCGATATGTGATGGTACCCACCAGGCCAAAAGGTACATCAGAACAGCCATACATAGCACAAGCAGCAGACGATGCTTGAGTTTGGAGGTCTGAACACTTTGGAGCTGGGAAATGAGCA
>NZ_WUDQ01000910.1:0-922 GCF_009827695.1 Paenibacillus sp. OT2-17
TGCCTGGTTATCTCCAAACATGCCTTTTATAAGTTTCTCATTTTCTTCTATAAATTCTTTATCCTGTTGCTCAGCAAGTTTCTTAGCATCTTCGCTTTCTTCCTCAATAAGGACAAATGATTTAGCCGAATCCAGAAAGATTATATCGGATACATGATGTCCAGTTTCAATTAATACTTTAGCAACTTCAAATGCCAGATTACCTCCTGCCGAGTAACCAAATAGAATATATGGGCCCTCGGGTTTGACAGAAGTAATTGCCTTCACATACTCCTCCATCCTGCTCTCATTTTCTATAAAGTCAAAGGAATATATGGAATAAGCATTCATTTGTTTTGATAAACTACCATAAGCTATTCCATTTCCTCCTCCTGGAGGGAATGCAAACATAAGACTCTCCATTGCTGAATTAAAATGAATTGCCGGACTTGGTGTAATATAATCATTGGCGTACGTATTGTGAATAAAACGGGCAATTTCCTTTATGGTTGGGGCCATATAAAAGTCTTTTAGTGGTACCTCAACATTTAACTGTTCATAAATTCTGCTTATAAGGGATATTGCCTTCAGTGAGTATCCTCCCAGTTCAAAGAAGTTATCATTCACACCAATTTTTTGTACTCCAAGGGCATCATGCCACAGCAGTGCAAGCTTCTCCTCAACTTCACCGCAAGGCTCTACATACTCTACTGATGTAGCTAAAGTACCGTCATTTTGGGGTAAATTATTCCGATCTATTTTGCCATTGGCTGTCAAAGGCAGCTTTTCCAGCTGAACAAAGTATTGTGGTATCATGTAATCGGGAAGTTCTTTTAAGAGAAGCGCCCTTAAATCTGATATTGTAGATTCACTTTCCCCTGCTATATAAGCACACAAATACTTGTTGCCCTCCTGGTCTGTCTTTGCAATTACCGCAGCTTCT
>NZ_WUDQ01000911.1:0-918 GCF_009827695.1 Paenibacillus sp. OT2-17
GATCAAGGCGCTGCAAGTATCATCCCGATTGCTGCAGGCAGGTTATCGACTGGAGATGAAAGACCTGTTCAGTCATCCAACCGTGTCTGCATTGGCACTGAAAGTCCAAACGGTGACCCGATTGGCGGATCAGAGTGAAGTGGTGGGCGCTGTGAAACTGACACCTGTTCAACAATGGTTCTTTGAGCAGAACCTGACGGATGCTCATCATCATAACCAGTCCATTATGCTGCATAGCAAGGACGGTTTTGATGAAACGGCCCTGCGCACAGCGATGGATCACGTCGTGAGCCATCACGACGCACTGCGCATCATTTTCCGTCCTACGGAGTACGGATATGAAGCTTGGAACCGTGCGGTTGGGGAGGGCGAGCTGTATACGCTGGATCGGGCCGACTTCAGAAATGAGTCTGAGGTATCTGCGGCGATCGAGGCCAAAGTAAATGAAATTCAGGCGGGTATTCATGTAAGCGAAGGACCGCTGGTGAAGCTGGGGCTGTTCCATTGCCCGGATGGAGATCATTTGCTGATGGCGATTCATCACTTAGTGGTGGATACCGTATCTTGGCGCATTTTGTTCGAGGATATTACGACCGCCTATGAGCAGGCATTGAACGGACAAGCGGCTCGTCTTCCGCACAAAACGGATTCGTTCCGCACCTGGGCTGATGGGCAGTCTCAATATGCGAACGGCCCGGCCATGGTAGCAGAACTCGCATTCTGGCAAGAAATTGAACAGGGAATGTATGAGCCGCTTCCAAAAGACGAATCCCATTCTCATTCCTTGAATAGGGACAGCGAGAACATTACGGTCACGTGGACAGCTCAGGAAACGGAGCAGCTGTTAAAACAGGCGCATCGTGCCTACAACACGGATATGAATGATTTGCTGCTTACCGCATTGGGACTGACGATTTA
>NZ_WUDQ01000912.1:0-917 GCF_009827695.1 Paenibacillus sp. OT2-17
GCCGTTCCTTTTTGAACAAATTTATTCAAAAAATAATCTAGTGTATTTCGGCGTGCGACTGTACCGTATACAAGTTCCGTCGCCAAACCAGCATCACTTGCAGACAAACCTGCCTGCTGAAGCCGACGATTTAGCTCAAGATTGCTATACGCACCCTCTTGCTCCACACTGGTCAACACATCAAGTGCAACTTCCCGCGCCGTCTGATTGCGAGTCTTGCCGGTTCTGGCACCCACTCCCTTGCCTTGGCCTCCCTGGCGGGAGTGACTCCCGCTCATCCGAGCACCATGCCTGGCTTCATCTGTCCGCCGCGTGCAAAGGTTCCGGCATCCATAACCTTTTTGCCAGCCGGTTGAACCTGAGTCAGCCAGAGAGTTCCTTCGCCTGTCTGCACCTCAATGCCACGAGCGGTCAATTGAAGAACCGTCCCGGGTGCTGGGGCATTTGAGCCACTCACTTCATTATTTATGAAAGGCTGCTCAGCAGCCCATATTTTAAAAACATTTCCCTCCCAAAGCGTAAACGCGCCGGAAAAAGGAACAAGGCCGCGAATCCGGTTGTATATCTGCTGTGCATTGTCACTCCACGAAATACGCTCATCGTCGCGGTTCAGGTTAGGGGCATAGGTAGCCTCGTCCTCATTTTGCGGCGTACGGTCTGATTGGCCTGCCAGCAACTTAGGCAGCTCGTCCTGCAAAAGCTTTGCTCCAGCTACGCTTAACTTCTCAAAAATCGTACCGGAGGTATCCTCCGGCTCTATAGCAACCTCAACTCGCGATATCATATCGCCAGTATCCAGTCCTTCCGCCATATACATCAGCGTCACACCCGTCACGGTCTCACCGTTAATAATCGCACGCTGGATCGGTGCACCTCCCCGATAGCGGGGAAGTAACGAACCATGCACATTCAGACAG
>NZ_WUDQ01000913.1:0-916 GCF_009827695.1 Paenibacillus sp. OT2-17
GATGTTGGGAGGCGCATCCGCGTGAACGGGTAAACTTGAAAATGCTAGTAACAGTGCCAAGCCTGGCAACACTCCCCTGTACGGCATATGTATCCCCCCTTTCCGTGCAGTGATACCTAGTGGTGCTCTCGACTATTATGTACCTGTCCTATTAAAAATATGCTGGTTACCAAGTTCGGCTCATAAACGACTGGAAAGAAGTCCACGATGAAACGATTATCAATGAAGATGATGGAGCTAAACGCACATATTCTCTTAAACATGACCGAAAACAGGAGCATTTTCGCAAGTTTTAGCCTTACAACGAATTCGGTATACCGTGACAGCTGGTGTATAATGGGGATGCAATTCATAATTATACAGACATGGAATTGAAGGAAGGATGGATAAAAGTGACCGACTTGTTTACTCCTTATCAATTAAAGGGGCTTTCTTTAAAAAATCGGATTGTCATGCCCCCGATGTGCCAATACAGCGTGGAGGCCAAGGACGGAAATCCAACGGATTGGCATCATGTCCATTATGTGAGCCGGGCAGTAGGAGGCACTGGACTTATTATTGTGGAAATGACAGCGGTCCATCCAGATGGACGTATTACAGATCGTGATTTGGGTATTTGGAGTGACGAACATATTCCTGCATATCGTAAGATTGTAGAGGAAGTTCACAAGTATGGTGCCAAAATTGGCATTCAACTAGGCCACGCTGGACGCAAGGCTGAAGATGCTGAGCACCCTGTGGGTCCTTCCTCGATTCCTTTTAGCGAACGCTTTAAAGAGCCGCACGCCTTAAAGACAGCTGAAGTCAGGGGACTGGTTCAGGCATACAAAGAAGGCGCGCGCCGCGCGGTGGAAGCAGGTTTTGACACGGTCGAGATACATGGCGCTCACGGCTATCTGATCCATCAATTTCATTC
>NZ_WUDQ01000914.1:0-914 GCF_009827695.1 Paenibacillus sp. OT2-17
GCCCATGGCTTTCCAAAATGCCAAAGATCTTCGATATACAATTTTATCCACGGAATACCGCCTCGTCGCGTACAAACTCCTGAATGAAATAAGTTATTCGTTCTCTCCAGTCAGCTTCGGTTACACTTTCAATACGCAGACATGGGGTGGCCTGCATATCCAGTTCTGTATTTCTTACGATCCACACATCATTCGTTCCTTTAAGAACAAATAGTAGATTTGTAACGGAAGGTCCATCTTCATCCGTATCCGCGTATATCATCTGGCTCAAATTATCTAGGCTACACTGATTACGATCAAAATCCTCTCGCCAGTCTTGTATTATTTGCTGAGCGGACTCATGAAGCTTCCACGTTGTCATTTGCTGCATGCTGAAGCTGGAAGAGGTTAACTCATTCCACTGTTCTTCGGTCAGATCGACGTATCGGCTGTGCTCATTGAAGTTCGAAGCAAGCAGGCCGAACAATTGATCAATGTCGTGATGCCAGTCTTCTGGGGAAGACCAGCGAAAGAAATGGAGTTCATTGTGGCTGGAAAAATGATACAGAAAACGTTCATTTCCATGGTGTATCGTTAATGTATTTTGCTTGTCCTGTTGCTCCTTGTAGCCACGTAGCATCTGGCGGCTTTGTACCAGATGAGCTAGCATCTCAACAATAAACGCATCAAATTCGAGCTGTTGTTGCCCGTCATCCCGTTGTTCCATCAAACCCTTGGATATCAGGCTATGCGTTGCGGCATGAAAAAGCAGTTCCCAGCGATCTTCGGTTAGTTCCCCGTAATAAGATTGGAGCAGACCAGAAGCCATATCTTCTGCGCCCAGTGCGGTCAAGGCAAAGCCTAGTTCCTCAAGCGTTAAAATTACCGTTTGTTTGTCCATAGTCAGGCTCCTTCTCCATCTGTTAGGTGTATGT
>NZ_WUDQ01000915.1:0-908 GCF_009827695.1 Paenibacillus sp. OT2-17
CGCTTGACCAACGACAAAGCGAAGGCTTAAAAAGCATTGCGGTGCAGACGGAATCGACATTATATATGGTGCTGTTGGCTGCCTATTCGGCTTTGCTTAGCCACTATAGCGGGCAGGAAGATATTATTGTCGGTTCGCCAATTGCAGGGCGGCCCCATGCAGATCTTGGCAGTCTGATCGGGATGTTCGTGAATACACTGGCAATCCGTAATTATCCAGAAGGCGGGAAAACGTTCCGCGAATATGTGTTGGAGGTCAAGGAAAACGCGTTAAAGGCTTTTGAACATCAGGATTATCCGTTTGAAGAGCTGGTGGAGAAGCTGGGCGTGGATCGAGATTTAAGCCGTAATCCGTTATTTGATACCATGTTTGCACTACAAAACATAGAGCAAAAAGAGCAGCAGCTGGCGGGGCTGCAATTGGCATCTTATCCAAGTGAACAAACGGCGGCCAAATTTGATTTGAGTCTGTTCGCAGTGGAGGATGGAGAACAAATTTCCTGTGCTCTTCAATACGGAACTCGGCTGTACAAACGGGAAACCATCGAACGACTGACTGAACATTTGCAGCAGCTTATCAATGCGGTTATAAAACAGCCGGATATCGCTCTTTCGGCTATAGAAATGGTTTCGGCCCAAGAAAAAGAGCTGCTTGTGCAGAGATTCAATGATACGGTAGCAGACTATCCGTATCCACGAGATCAAGCACTGCATGTGCTGTTCGAGGAACAGGTAGCGCAATCACCAGATCGGCTGGCCATCACCTTTGCGGACATGCAGCTTACCTACCGCGAGCTGAATGAACGTGCCGACCGTCTGGCACGCATACTCGCTTCCCATGGGATACAGCGCGGGTCCGAGCCAGAGACACAGCGAGTAGGGATTATGGCTGAACGCTCCATTGAAATG
>NZ_WUDQ01000916.1:0-906 GCF_009827695.1 Paenibacillus sp. OT2-17
GGCGTACAACTTTCCGTCGCACGCCATGATTTACCATATTCACTATTGTTACCCCTCTTGGGATTCTAATTCTTCCATCGTAGGATAATCTGTGTAACCTTTGCTTCCCAGACCAAAGAATGTTGTCGGATCTGCTTCGTTCAACGGCGCACCTTTTTGAAGTCGTTCCACTAAATCCGGATTGGCTAATGACCACACACCAACAGGCACCAGATCAGCAAGGCCACGATCTATATCCACGCTAAGATCCTCCAGAGCTCGTCCAGCACGATTGACTAACAAAGGATTCGTCCAGATTGAACGAATGTCTTGGAGCAGTTTTTCATTTCCAAGATGCATGACATGAAGGTAAGCTAAATCCAATTTAGCTAATTCTTTTACAAGATAACGATAAAGTTCGGGACCTTGTTCACCATCTTGAATCCCACCAAGAGGTGTCCCTGGCGAGATACGGAAGCCTGTTCTTTCTGCTCCAATTTCTTCGACTATGGCTTTCGTTACTTCAATCGCGAAGCGAGTACGATTTTCTATAGATCCCCCATATTCATCCGTCCGTGTATTCGAATTTTCTCCAATAAATTGATTAATCAGATAGCCATTGGCTCCATGAATTTCAACGCCATCCGCACCTGCTTTAATTGCTGCTGCTGCTGCTTTCCGGAAATCAGCAATGGTCGTTTGAATGTCCTCTTCACTTAACTCACGAGGAACGGGGATGTCCTGCATACCTTTAGCAGTAAACATTTCTACACCGGGCGCGATTGCAGATGGCGCAACAGGTTGGCGATGATGTGGTGTATTATCAGGGTGCGACATGCGACCAGCATGCATTAATTGGATATACATATATCCACCTGCTTTATGCACTGCATCTGTAACCTTTTTCCATCCTTCAATATGTTTATC
>NZ_WUDQ01000917.1:0-906 GCF_009827695.1 Paenibacillus sp. OT2-17
TGTTTTGCGAATAATTCAGGGAAGCACTTATCAGGATAACTTGTTCCGGTAGCATTCCAGTCATTAAGGATGATGTCCTTTTCCTCTGGTAAGAGTAATGAATGCTCCTCCAAGGGCCAAGCGGGATTCTCCATAAGTGCTTCCGCTAATTCTATATAACGCTCTGCCATCTGTATGATGGTTGAATGATCGAACAAATTGGAGCGATATTTAATATTTAATATCATTTCCTCTTCCTGCTCTTGCAGTTCCAATACCAACTCGTATTCGCCTTCCTGGTGAATTTCTTCAACCAATTCGACGAAAAAGATATCTTGATATGGCTTGCAAAGCTGCTGAAAGCTTGAAGTTGGAAGGAAGTTTTGATAAGAAAAGGCTGCTTGGAAAACAGGTGAGCTCGTCTGCTTCCGCGGCACATTCAATTCTCGGACCAGAGCCGGAAAAGGATACGAGGCATGATCCATTCCATCGACTACTGTCAGCTGCAATTTTTTCATAAAATCCAGGAATGTCTCTGTTTCCGATATCTGGCTCCGTATTGGAAGCATATTGACAAAATAGCCGATTAAATTATCAAAACGCTGCTCCGGGCGCACCATAACTGGCATTCCAACAATGATATCTTCCTGTCCCGAATACTGGTTAAGCAATACCGCATACATACCTAACAAGACTGTGGACAAGCTCGTATATTGCGCTTGGGCAAAAGACTTTACCCGTTTGACCCATTTAAGCGGAAGCGGCTTGGAATATGTTTGTGCTTCCATGCTTTGAGCCGGAAAAACAGAGCGGTCATATGGCAGCTCCAGGGTCGGTAAAGCACCTGACAGCTGTTGTGTCCAGTAGGAACGATACTTCTCCCCTTCTGCACTCGCTAACATCGTTTGCTCCCATTTAACAAAATCG
>NZ_WUDQ01000918.1:0-827 GCF_009827695.1 Paenibacillus sp. OT2-17
TACAAAAGCATCCCCTATTAGGCCCATCCTCGTACTCTTCTGCTACGATTCCTCCAAAAAAATTGTAAAACGCTTCTTTTACAGAAGAATTGCTTTGTAGTCTAGAGCGTACATAAGCAGCGTGGGATTGCGTATATTTGCGCAGCGCGGCTTCGAATAATTGCTTCTTGTCTCCAAAAGCAGCGTTAATGCTAGGGCGCTGAATTCCCATTTTGGAGGTTAAATCGCTTAAAGATGTAGCCTCGAATCCTTTTTCCCAAAAAATTTGCATCGCTGCATTCAACGCTTGATCTTCATCAAATTCCCGTGGTCGAACCATAAGCAGCTCCTTCTTTTCATATCGTTCAGTATATTAAGATTGTATGATCAGGAAAAGAAACTGTCAAATATGTACATGATAAAATCTTGACATTTTATATATGCACGAGTTATATTGACCTAAATTCATTACATACCAATCGGTATATTATACTCAACGGTATGTAAATTACAGAAAGCGACGTGGTATGTGAAAATGAAGACGTCAGAAGAAAAAGCGGTACTCCTCCCTCATCAAAAGGTAGCAAATGCTGCCGAAACAGCCCCCATTCCCTCCTTGTCCCGATCTGTGGCACTCTTGTTTGCCATAGCCTGCGGGCTGGCTGTCGCTAACATTTACTATGCACAGCCATTGCTGGATGCGCTGGCAAACGAATTTGGCATTACGCACTCATCGGTAGGCATGGTCATTACCATCACGCAAATTTGTTATGCGTTGGGATTATTGCTGCTCGTCCCGCTTGGCGATCTTTTGAATCGACGACGACTGATTACAGGGCAAATGCTGC
>NZ_WUDQ01000919.1:0-902 GCF_009827695.1 Paenibacillus sp. OT2-17
CTGTATTCATCACACACGCGACTGCTACATTATCCTATGTACGGACGGCTTGTCCGCATTAATTGTGATAATAACTTTTGTGGCAACACTCTACATAAGCATTTGCGGATCAACATCCAGACTAATCAACAACTTTTGTGCCTGTGCGGATTCGGCCATTTCATCAGCTACTTGCTGAGCCAAACTAATCGCATCGATATTTCCACGCCATTTTATCATACATTGAAATCGGTATCTATTCTTGATTCTCGAAATGGGTGAAGCTACTGGCCCCAAAATGTCGAGTACATCCGATGTAAGACGATCCATATTCCCGAACCAGCCCCGTTGTCTGGCCCGTCCCTGTAGTGTTGCTGAATAATTCTCAGCCAGTCGGACCAGCACCGGGAGTTGTTCATGAGAAAAGGTCACCAAAATAAGACGACAATATGGTGGATAGTGCAAATTGCGGCGGTGTTTCAATTCTTCCCTCACAAAAGAAGCATAATCATGGCGACTTGCGTGAATCACCGAATAATGCTCTGGAGTATAGGATTGTACGAATACTTCCCCCGGCAATTGATGTCTCCCAGCCCGTCCAGCTACTTGTGTTAACAGCTGAAATGTCTTTTCCGCAGCCCGAAAATCCGGTAAATTGAGAGCCGAATCCGCAGTAATGACACCAACCAGTGTCACATCGGGAAAGTCCAGGCCTTTGGCAACCATTTGAGTACCGAGCAGCACGTCCGCTTTTTTATCACGAAATTGCTTGAGAAGCTTTTCGTGGGCATTTTTTTCTGTCGTTGTATCAACATCCATTCGAACAACACGTATACCGGGGAATAGCTTCGCCAGCTCTTCTTCCACTCGCTGGGTACCTGTACCGAAATAACGAATATGCTCACTACCGCACTCAGGGCAAG
>NZ_WUDQ01000091.1:0-11659 GCF_009827695.1 Paenibacillus sp. OT2-17
GAAAAAAACAATATTCTGCGATTGCTGTATCCATTCCGCCAACGTATTAACTTTCATACCCTACGCACCTCCAGCTCTTCATATCCACGAACAACCTTATCCGCATCCAGCAAATGACCAGAACGTTCTGCTTCTGGCGCAAATCCAATAGCGAGCCGTACTCCGGCACGCTTGCCCATCTGCATATCCCCATTGCTGTCTCCGATGACTACCACGTCCGCCGGCGACAATCCTAGTAACGCGCAGGCTTTTTCAGCCATTTCCGGGTCAGGCTTGCCGTATGTAACCCTATCATGTCCGATAATCTCGTCAAAATAGGATGTCAGCCCCATCCACTCCAAATGCTCCTGTGCAGCCTCTGTACTGTCAGAGGTCACAACCGCCAGCTTCAGCCCGGCATGGCGGCTTTGCTCAAGCAACGTCCGCAACCCTGGAAACACCTTCGCTGCCCGATGTCGCCGAATATCAGCCATCGCCGTTTTATTAAAGTCGCGGACAAGCCGCACAGCCTCATTCCACGGTACACCAGCAGTATAAAGCTGCCAAGCCAGTACCCCCGTACTTTCGTCCACCGTCCCCATGGCCAGCGGGCCAGAAGGGTCGTAACCGATCACATGTCCCTCCTGATCGTGAACAGTACCTAGAACGGTACCTTTTTCCACCGTAAAACCGGCACCCGCCACGGTAAGATGCTGCTCCATCATATCCAGTATAGAACGAGCCCAGGGGCCCCACAACTGAATAAAATCCAGCAACGTTCCATCTTTATCCAATAAAATACCACGGCATGGGTACCGCTCCCCCTGCACGATCAGCTCAGACATGCAGCACACCTCCTTTACTGGTTCTTAGGAGCCCCATCCACACTCTCTTTCATCCAGTCCTGTAAAGCCGTTACCGTCTGATTCCATTGCTCGACAGCGCTAATTTTCGCAGGGTTATCCCCTTTTTGGACACCATAACTGCCGAATTGGGCATGATTTCCCCCTTCGACTGTAAAATACAGCGTGTTGGCTGGTAAATAAGTTCTTCCACTTTGGACATTTTCCATCTGGACGACTCCATCATCACTTCCCAGTAGAGAAATAACGGGCAGATTTTTATCCTTTAAATTACCCTTGTTATCCGGGTAGGAGGCGAGGAAAAATACACCTTTGACCTGATCAGGATGTGCAGCTGCATATCGGGCCGCCATCACACCGCCTAACGAATGGCCTCCAATAACAAACGCTTCTTTCGGATATGCCTTTAGCACTTCATTCGCTAAATCCGGGGAGATCAATGCAAGGTTGAGTGGCATTTTTGCAATGATCACATGATGACCCTTTTCCGCCAGACGGCGTGCCAAGGGCGCATAACTTTCGGGCTTCACCAACGCACCTGGATACAAAATGACTCCGGCTCCGCTTCTTTTTGCAGGCTCAAAACCGACCCAATGTTCTTGTTCATTTACTTTCACAGCATCCGCTACTTCAGCTAATGCAGCAGCAGCCGTCTCGTCAGGCTGATAAGGCGTAAATACCTTCCATGCTCCCCACCCTGCGATCATTGCAATAACAATCAGGATGCCTAAGAGAACTTTCCATATTTTCCGAGGACCACGTGTCCCATATGAATTGTATGATCTTCTTGTTCTTCTTCTCATTGTAAAAGTTCCTTTCGCCTTTCGTACCTCGTAATTCGTAATTTGAATATAAAATGTACCGCTGTATTCATCAGCGTAACTAGCCTTGTTAGGGTAACATCGTTGCACATACAGGGTCAAATCAGTATACATTTCCACGTCTTAGCCCATCTTTGTCCGGTGTTCAAGCTTTCGCCACACAATAAGGTTATGATAACGCTTACTATTGTGAATAAAATCACAATGATAATGTACAGAGTATCGTACCTTGTTCCTTGTAAAGAATTATTTTTTAAATAGTTTAGTCGGCAGAAGCCGTTCGGAGGGAAACACATGACGACAAGCCATGATGTACAAGGGGAAAGCTTCTTTCTCAATTTGCGATTTCTGTTGATCATATGCGTATTTGCAGGGAATGCTCTGGAGCCTCTAGTCGGTTCACTTCATATTGCCCAACAATGGTTCAGCTGGATATTCACGTTTCATATGCCGTTGTTTGTACTCGTTACAGGCTACTTTGCCCAAACTTCTTTGACCGGATCAGCAGGCCGAAAAGTTCTGCTTCAGATCGGTATGCAATATCTTATTTTTCAATCGCTCTATTCGATCTTGGATGTTGCACTCTTCCACGTTCCCCATATCCATCATTCGTTCTTTGCTCCTTATCTGCTACTCTGGTTCCTTGCCAGCCATATCTGTTGGAGACTGCTGATGCTGTCTTTTCAGAAAATACCACCTGTCCTCCAATTGGGTATATCCGTGCTGCTGGGTATCCTCGTCGGGTATCTCCCTGTGGATGGTATATGGCTGAGCGTATGCAGAACCTTTGTTTATTTGCCTTACTTTGTAGCAGGTTATCATTTGAATTATGCAGACGTTCGACGGTTCTTCACAGCTCCAGTCCGCATAATCGCTGGCGTTGTATCTCTTCTGCTTATGGTACTGGCGGGAACGTCGTATTTCGGCATCCCAGCAGGCTGGCTGTATGGCAACATGACTTACGGTGAATTGGGCCATACCGAATGGTACGCAGGAATTTACCGCATCGGCATTTATGGAGTTCAATGGATAGCATCCATGGCGTTCCTAAGCTTTGTTCCAGCTGTCACAGGACGTATAACCGAGATGGGGAGACGGACACTATATGTCTTTTTACTCCATGGTTTGATCGTCCGTACCGTCGTTGCAAAGGGAGTCTACGAATATATAGATACTCCAGTGGAAGTCATGTTGATTGTAGTGTGTGCTGCAGGTCTGTGCTGTATGTTGACCATGCCTTGGGTTCGAACTGCAACACGACCTCTGATTGAGCCACAGGTAGAGTGGATGCTAAAGCCAGCTCCTTATCCTTTTAGACGGTCCGCGTAATCTTTTTATCCATTTTTTATTTAACATTGAACACGCGACAACCCACTCACAGACGAACATGTAAGCGAGTCTACCCCCTCTTTACTCCACTTGGAGCCTGTTTCATACAGGCGTGATGTGGTAAGTAAAGGATGCGCGCAACAAAAAACAACTTTTTTATTAAGGAGTGATTTGTAATGGCACGTAATCAAAATCAGGGGAAAATGAGTCGCGAAGAAGCAGGTCGTATGGGTGGAGAAGCTACTTCCAAGAAGCACAATAAGGAATTTTATCAGGAGATTGGTAAAAAAGGCGGGGAAGCAACCGCAAACTCTCACGATAAAGAATTTTATCAGGAAATCGGCAAAAAAGGCGGCGATGCTACAGCTGAGTCGCATGACAAAAATTTCTACAGAGACATCGGTCGTAAAGGCGGCAGAAATTAAGGTGTAATGTCATCCTCCGCCCTCCTTTAACATAAAACAAGCTTGAGCCCATCCGCTTTATTGCAGAATGGGCTCTTTCATATTTTAACTGATACGCAAACATGTCAGTATACATATTTTTAATAGAATCAAATTCTAACTCTTCTAAATGCAATATATAGACAAATAAAACTGGTCATATCTATATATTGTTGATTAGAGAACACTTCTTGTACTTTTTCAAAATCTTCATATATGTAGAAAAAAGCTCACATCTATGATAGACTCTTTAGAAAACATCTGCGCTATTACGGCGTCCATTGAACGCCATACTATTTTTATACTTTGGGGGGAAACCAGCATCATGACAGCTAAGACGAAAATGCGTTCCGATATGATTAAAAAAGGCTTTGACCGCGCTCCTCACCGCAGCTTGCTGCGCGCAGCGGGTGTCAAGGAAGAAGATTTTGACAAACCGTTTATTGCGGTATGCAACTCGTATATTGATATCGTACCGGGCCACGTCCATTTGCAGGAATTTGGCAAAATTGTCAAGCAAGCCATTCGTGAAGCAGGCGGTGTACCTTTCGAGTTTAACACCATCGGTGTAGATGACGGCATTGCTATGGGACACATCGGTATGCGTTATTCTCTGCCAAGCCGCGAAATTATAGCTGACTCTCTGGAAACTGTCGTTTCCGCTCACTGGTTTGACGGCATGGTTTGTATTCCTAACTGTGATAAAATTACCCCTGGCATGATGATGGGCGCATTGCGCGTTAACATTCCAACTATTTTTGTCAGCGGCGGTCCTATGAAAGCTGGTAAAGACAAGAACGGACGCTCTATTTCCCTGACCTCCGTCTTCGAAGGCGTAGGTGCATATCAGGCTGGTAAAATCGACGATCAAAGCTTGCTTGAATTAGAACAATACGGCTGCCCAACATGCGGCTCCTGTTCAGGGATGTTCACAGCGAATTCCATGAACTGTCTCGCAGAAGCGATGGGTCTGGCTATGCCGGGTAACGGCACCATTCTCGCAGTAGCAGAAGAACGTAAAGAATTCGTTAAACAATCTGCACGCCAATTAATGGAATTGATTAAGCTTGATCTTAAACCACGTGATATCGTGACTAAAGAGGCTATTGATAATGCATTTGCATTGGATATGGCAATGGGCGGTTCCACGAATACAGTATTGCATACATTGGCACTTGCCCATGAAGCAGAAGTTGACTACCCTATCGAACGTATTAATGAAGTCGCAAACCGCGTACCTCATTTGTCCAAATTGGCACCTGCTTCCGACTATCATATTGAGGATGTCCATAATGCAGGCGGCGTAAGCGCAGTGCTGAATGAATTGTTGAAGAAACCGGGCGCACTGCATGGAGACTGTATTACTGTGACCGGAAAAACCATTCGTGAAAACGTAGAAGGTCAGGAAATTCTGGATACTAACGTCATCCATAAACTGGACAACCCTTATTCTGAACGTGGCGGCCTAGCTGTATTATTCGGTAATCTGGCACCGCAAGGCTCCATCATTAAAGTCGGTGCAGTTGATCCTTCGGTTGGTGGTTATCACAAAGGTCCTGCTATCTGCTTTGATTCACAGGAAGATGCACTGGCAGGTATCGCCAACGGTAAAATTAATGAAGGACACGTTGTTGTTATCCGTTATGAAGGTCCAAAGGGCGGACCTGGTATGCCTGAAATGCTCGCTCCAACTTCACAAATCGTGGGCATGGGGCTTGGTGCCAAGGTGGGTCTGATTACAGACGGACGCTTCTCAGGTGCTTCCCGTGGTATCTCCATCGGTCATATTTCCCCCGAAGCAGCAGAAGGCGGACCTATCGCTTTTGTTGAGGACGGCGATATCATTGAGCTGGACTTGAACAATCGTAAGATTGAGCTCCACATTACGGACGAAGAATTCGAACGTCGTCGCGCCAACTGGAAAGGCTTTGAGCCGAAGGTAAAAACGGGTTACCTGGCACGTTATTCCAAGCTGGTAACGAACGCAAGTAACGGCGGAATTATGAAAATCTAAATGCTTTGCCAAGATAGGAATACTTTATGAACGGCTAAAAAGCCTCTCGATCCCTAACAAAGGATCGAGAGGCTTTTTTATTAGGTCATTAGGAGTTAGCCTATTCAGTCATTTCGCTGTTGAGTGTATGGACATCATCTCTCTGTGCTGTTTGCTCAAGAGCTTCGTCTAAGCGGTGTAAGTCTCCCTGATGAAAACGGTCAAACAAGGTATCCATTGGCATCACAATCAGTTTCGGTACCATTACATCTTTTTTTTCACTCAATTGCTCTGAACCCAAAGGATGGATAACACGAAATAACAGCTTTAGATATACAGTGGACACATGCTTGAACAGTCCTTTGGGAAGCTCCCGAACTTGAAATCCCAACTTCTCTGGTCCCCGATGAATCATACTTACTGCATAGATCGCCTTTACACCCTTCATTTCAGAATCATGTATAATGCGTTGGGCCAGATCAGGAAGTTGTTTTTTTACAATCCGAATTAATTGAATAGCTAGATGTACCATCGACTTTGCCGTCGAACCCAATTGAAATAACTTTTTATTATCAAAATGAAGCTCAATTATCGGGTCCCCTTTTTCTAGCCACCTGCTGTTCTCCATATTTACATTTGGCCCATGATAGATACGGCGACGATAATAAAAGATCGTATCCTCCTTGCTTACGGGACGAAGACGAAACAAAACATGGAATAGCCGCTCATACTGGAGCCATCCAAATACCAGCGTTCTTTTTAACCAGCCCGTACTGGACATCTCGGAGACAGTAGGTTTATTGACAGACTGACGGCAAAACAAGGTATCCACCCGTACGCTGCGTAATTGTCGTTCTTGGGCGACCCTCAGCAGCTTCTCCAGTGCGATTAGCATATTCTGGGGCGCTTCCACGTCTGCCCCCAATGTCGTACCACAGTCATGGAGCAGCATCACCTCGCCACCCCTCAGCTTTTTGAGCATTCTCTCCGCTAATTGTTTCGCTCCGATGCTGGCCTTCCAGTCCCCGAACATGGAGGACCATAATACGATTCGACGACCATGGGTGTTGGAAATATCAAAAAAGTTCACTATCCCCCAAGGTGGGCGATAAAAGGTCGTTCCCTCTCCAGTTACTCGACGAATGACTGACTCTGTCTGAGCAATTTGTCTTCTGACAGTAACAGGCCTCATAAGCCAATTCGATTTGTGCACATAATTATGAATACCGATTAGATGACCTTCATCATGCATGCGTTTCAGAAGCTCAGGGTGTTTTTCTGCATTCATCCCAACAACAAAAAAAGTAGCCTTGGCATCAAAACGCTTCAGTAAATCAAGCAGCTGTGATGTATACACTGGATCAGGGCCATCATCAAAGGTGAGTGCATATTCTTGCTCACTTTTGCCGCGCCTGAACACCCGGAAACCAAATATACGACTAACCAGCGCCGGAATAAAAGCATAAAAAGTTGAAATGTAAAACATCCATAACAGCAAAGTCTGCACGTTTTATCCCCACTTTTCTATTCTGAACTCCCCAAGCAGGCTTCCTGAGGAAAACTCACTTACTTATATATTATCACAATGAAGCAAACATGCCGAGATTTCGCTATTGCATATGGTCAGCATTGAGGTCCAATTTAGTGTACAATAAATAAAAATCTAAAAGGAGTCGTTGTATACATATGCTTCCCTTGTACAAAAAATATTGGCGTACCGTTTTTGATATCGGTTTGATCGTATTAACCGTGTATTTAATTATGTTCGTATCCAGCAAACTGTATCAACTTGCCGCACCTGTGTTCCTTTCGTTCGTCGTGTTCTGGTGCATTGAACCTGCTGCCCGTTATTTTCATCGGAAAGGAATGAAAAAGCCTTTTGCCTCCGCACTCTCCGTATTGCTATTTATCATCCTCTTACTTGCTATTTTTTTCGGATTGGGCCTGATTCTGGTTACGCAATTTACGAAAGTCGCGCAAAACCTCCCACAATATACTCAGATTATCCAAGCGGAATTCACGCGATATCTTCATCTTTCTCAAGATAAAATCGCTGCTTTACCTCCGAGTGTTACTGAACGTGTGAATGATTATTTTGCGACTGCCACCACCATTGCTACGAAGTGGGCACAGCTAGGATTATCCTTTTTCATACAGTTCCTCAGTTCTTTCACTGTTTTTATGGGCAACTTTGCCATTGCCATCATTTTAGCGTTCTTTTTAAGTATGGAAATTAATCTTTGGAAGGGCATTGCTCGTAGTAAAACACCCAAGACACTAAAAACTGCTTACCTTTTTCTAAAAAATCACGTACTTAAAGCTATCTCCGCTTTTCTCAAGGCTCAAGCTCTACTGGTAGGGATTACCTTTGTTCTCGTATTTATAGGTTTACTCATTTTGCAAGTGGATAATGCCCTCTCATTGGCGCTCGTGGCAGCTTTGTTTGATATTCTGCCCTTGCTGGGTGTGCCTGTTATTTTTATTCCGTGGGCCGTGTATCTGTTCATCACAGGCAATACCGGCCTGGCTGTAGGCCTGCTTATTGTCATGGCTGTGACGGTGATCGTCCGCCAGCTGGCAGAGCCTAAAATCACTGGTAATTCCATCGGTGTTTCATCTGCCTATCTGATGCTTTCCTTTGCCATTATATCGTTGTCCATCTTTGGACTGGCTGGATTAATCCTGTCTCCCATTCTGATCATTTTGCTCAAGGAATTGTGGCAGCAAGGCTATCTGCAGAAATGGATTCGGTTTCCAACAGAGGAATTTGACGAGCCTCCGTTTATCGTTAAAATCCAGGAGGAAGATCGTGAAGCTACCCGTGGAACTCAAGAGGATTGAGCTAACAGATCCATTATTTGACCAAACAGTGCTGTAGCTTGATTTGCAGAATGTGTTGAAGCATTTTGCACAAGGACGGCGACCGCATAACGAGGCCGCTCTATCGGACCATACCCTATAAACCACTGATGATTTATAGGTTGACCGTTCTTTAAAGCTTGGGCCGTACCCGATTTGCCGGCCAGATTCCATGATTTATTACGCAAGGAGACACCAGTCCCCTGTGTCACAACCTTTTCCATTGCTTCACGAAGCGTGCGAGCCGTCGATGTGTGAATCAAACGGCTGCCCTCGGGTGAAGGTGCAGCATGAGCAGGTAGTTCCAGTAAGGTGCTACCGTCTGCGTAGCTGATGCGTTTGACGAGACGTGGTGCATGTACTTGACCCTCGTGCAACAAGGTGACGATGAGATTGGCAGCTTGGAGAGGCGTTACCAGCACATCGCGCTGACCAATAGATGTCTGTACACGTACGCCTGGATCATACGCGTTCGTATGGGAGCCGAATACGGCTCCCTTTTCTTCGTGATCCAGCGGTCTGAATTGAGGTAGTCCTGCAAGATTCCGCTCCTGCCAGCCCACAGTTCGGCTCAATCCCAGTGCAGAGGCTGTGGCCTGAATTTGCTTAGGATTAAGCCGTTCGCCGAGATGAGCGAACACACTATTACAGGATACGGCAAGCCCTTCCTCCAGGTTCAGGGTACCGTGTCCTTCTTTTTTCCAGCAAGCCAAACCGTACTTGCCATAAGTTCCATGACAATGGAATTGTTCCTGCGGTTGGACAACACCTGATTCAAGTGCAGCAGCAGCCGTAACCAACTTAAAAATGGATCCAGGCGTTATCGCCTTGAGGGCACGATTAGACCAGTCTGTTTTTTTCTGCGGATCAACATGCCCGGGATTATAAAAAGGGCGAGACACCATCGCCAGTACATCCGCGTTGCCTGCATCGAGCACTACCACCGCCCCTTCTGCCAAATGACTAGATTCCGTCAGCTTTTCAATCTGTTCCTGTATAGGTAGATCAATTGTAGTCTGCACTTGTAAAGGATAGTGACCATTGGATGGAGCACTGACACGCAACGGTATATGAGTCAATGGACGACGCTGCGCATCTACAAATCGGGAGACGAACGTTTCACCGACGCCGCTCAGCAGCGGCTCCAGCGTTCTTTCCAGCCCGGCTGCCCCCATCGGCAGTTCACTCACTCGGTCGGCACGTTCATACAGAAAGCCAAGCCATTGCCTGCCATTGGGCAAATCCCTGTAACGTTTCGCATAAGGTACAAGCTCAATAAGCGAAGGGGCTAGCTTCAGCAGCTTGCCTGCTTCATTCGGATTGATTTGTACGGGCTCTCCGCGCCCATCTCGCCATATGAGCGGGGATTGCAGTCCTTTCCATCGTGTCAGTAGTTGCTTTTTATTCGTACGCAGTAGCTTGGCCAGTTCTTCGCCATGTAAAGCCGCTTTGCCATCTACATCGGGAAAAAGCACTGGCGCCCATACGACTCCGCCAGTCAAGGGTTGCCCATGCCGGTCTGTAAACTGTCCACGTCCAGAGTCGATAGAAATGCCCTCCTGTCGCTGACGTGCTGACATTTCCTTAAGCGAATGCCCCCCATAGACGGACATATGAATGCCCGCTGTCCCCTGAATCCAAGCCAGTCGGAATAATAAAATCAGCAGTAGCGCCATCACCCCCAAGCCCATATATGCAATTCGACGTTTTCGTATGAAACTGCTACCACGCCTCGGCACACCCATCCTTCTTTCATCTTTTTTCCAGTAGTATGTCCTGTAGTTGAAAAAGAAAACCCACTCAACTTTTAACGTGAATGGGTTTCCGAATTTATTTGTATCTTGTGATGTCTGCTTCTGGGCTCCAATTTAAAAACTCGTCTAACGAATAAAAAACCGTAATAAAAATGGTAATGGCCAGTACAACCCAAGCCACCTTTGTGTTTGTATTCATCTTTTGCTTTCCTTCTTGAGGGATTTTTAAGCACATCTACTAATAAAAAGTACAAAACCACGGAGATCAGTGACAATCCTGATTTCCATGGTTTTGTTATATCTACACCGTAAACCGCGAAAGCTGTTCCTTCAAGTTCACTGATACTCCTTCCAGCTTATCCGACAAACCTACCAGTTGATTACCAATATTAGCCTGTTCAGTGCTGAGCGAAGCGACTTCCTGCGAAGTAGCTGAGGATTGCTCGGCTACCGCACTTACATTGGTCATTGCCTCGGACAAAGTGGTCTGCGATTCACTCAGATGATGAATGGAGGCAGTGACCGTTCCCAATCGTAGCGCGAACTCTCCCATTTGCTGCTGAACCGATTGGAAAATGTCCGTTGTTTCCTGCACGGCTCCCATCTGTTCCCGGAACAGCGGGTACACCTCAGATAATGCCTGTACCGTTTCATTCATTTCATTGACGATGTTGTTAGTAATGCCTGTAGCCGTACGAATAGCTTGACGTGATTGTTCAGCCAACTGCCGAACCTCATTAGCTACCACCATAAAACCACGCCCAGCCGTCCCCGCTCGTGCTGCTTCAATCGTCGCATTCAGTGATAGAATGTTCGTTTGTTTAGCAATATCCTGTAATACGTCCAGCACCTTAAAGACATCGGAAGTTGTCTTCTTCAATTCATCTACTTTGCCCACCAGAGCATGCGTAGTTTCTTCCGTAACCTTAGTCTTGCTCAATAGATTTTTCAGCTGAATGGTCCCTTGTTCACTGGATTGTTCAACTTCTTGTGCGACCAGACTCATTTCATGATTGGAAGCCATAACCGTATCCATTTGCTGAGATATATTCCCGGTAAGTCCGCTGCCACGTTCAGCCTCTGTTGCCAAACTGGCGGCGCCATGAGCAATCTCTTCCGTTGCTGCTGCAATTTCTTTGGCTGAAATGGCTGTCTTCTTCGAGGCATCGCCTAGTTCCGTCGCTGTATTCAGAACCTCCTGAGCTGAGGCATTCGTCTGTTCTACCAGCAATGTAATTTGCTCCATCATCGTATCAAAGCTTTCTGACAATTGCCCAATTTCATCCTGAGCCTTATAGTTCGTTCGGATTTGCAAGTTGCCTTTGGCACCTTCGACCATTAAATCCTTCAGATGTGTCAATGGCCGAGCCACGAGGCGCACGATCCACAGGCCAATGAACAATGCAATGAGTGCAGCCACTGCGGCAAATATCCAGGTTGTAGTTAGTATCCCCTTAGCGTCTTTCACCAGCTCAGATACAGGTACTACACCCACGAGAATCCACTTGGAAGTTCCCAGTGTATTATGAACCGCAAGCACACTTTGCTTTTTGCCGTCTGCTTCCTGCTCCATAATTTGATTTCCTTCGATCCCTTCAAGCTTGGACACGTAATCCAG
>NZ_WUDQ01000920.1:0-899 GCF_009827695.1 Paenibacillus sp. OT2-17
TCACCAAAAGCTGTCAGTTACTCATGCACATTCTTGTACGTTCCATAAGGAATCACGATGGTCGGAGCAATTTTACTGTATTTTTCATATTCAGAAGCATCTTTGGAACCAATCAGAATCAAATCCGGCTGCAGAGTCAATACTTTCTCAATGGATACACTTCCGCGGTCTCCAATGCTTGTAATTCCCTGTACAAGATCCTTCGAAAACGGATTATCCAGATAATATTTAACACTTCCCACAGGTTTAATTCCTAGTGCTAATAAATCATTCAGGTACAAATCCACTACAACCCGCTGAGGGTGAACCGGTATCTTAATATCTCCATGAATCGTTTTGACTGTTTTCGTTTCCTCTGATTTTTGTTCACTAGAAGTTTGATTCTGCTTTTCATCCGGCTGCTTTACGTTTCCACCACAGGCGGTAAGAACTAAAATGACTGACAGAAGCATCATCACAATCCACATTTTCTTTGTCAAACTCGTTCATTCCTCTCTCTATTTACGGCGTCATATCGACCTATTTACGTTCCATATTGAGCTTGGTGCAGGCGGCTATATGCCCCTTTTACTGCCAATAACTCTTCATGTCTGCCTTGCTCGGCAATCCCTTGATCTGCAACTACGATAATGCGGTCAGCATTTTTGATCGTTGCCAAACGATGCGCAATAACGAGTGTCGTACGGCCTTGGGATAGCTCTGTCAGCGCCTGCTGAATCGCGGCTTCTGTCTCTGTATCCAATGCTGATGTCGCTTCATCTAAAATGAGAATTGGCGGATTTTTAAGGAACATCCGGGCAATAGACAAACGTTGCTTTTGACCACCGGAGAGCTTCACACCTCGCTCACCGATCATTGTATCCAGACCATCCGGATATGAGCGAACAAGGTCTTCAATC
>NZ_WUDQ01000921.1:0-899 GCF_009827695.1 Paenibacillus sp. OT2-17
TAAAGCTTCTTTTACGACCAACTTTCCTATAGCGCCGTTGGCGCCAAAAATTGTAATTATCATAACGTAGCCTCGTCTTTCATACATCTATTATTTCTACAACACTTGTTGTATAGTTATATTGTAAGTACTGGTAGCTACTGTTCAACCGATAAAATTACGTTTTTATCGGATATACGACATATGCAGTGAAATGTCCAAAAAGTGGAGGTGAGATGAGATGACGGAAAACAGGCTCGATCCACGTTTTGTACGTACACGCAGATTAATTATGGATGCATTTCTTCTCCTCTCAACGAAAAAGGATTTTAAGAATATCAGCATTAAAGACATTACATCTGAAGCAACGATCAACCGTGCCACCTTTTACTATCATTTTATGGATAAATACGATCTGCTCGAGAAAACACTGGAAGAACATCTAATGACGAACGTAATGAGAGAAATTTCAATACATGACCAGCTCAATGAAACGACGCTTGCCAGTGTATTTATGTCGGTTACTCAATTTCAATCTTCGCTGGCTTCCCAATGTCGAAAAAGCTTCGAATCATTTACTTCTGTAATAGAAGCGATAATTAAGAAAGAACTTGAGCAAGTATTTTTCGAGATGATGATGAATCAGAATGCAGGAGTCCGTGAGGCATCCGTTCGAATTGCATCTGTAATGTTAAGCTGGAGCATTTACGGGGCGGCCGTTAACTGGCAATATAACGATACAAGGCCAGCTGAAGAATATATCCAATTGGTGATACCTTATCTTTCTCAAGGGCTGAAATTTTTTATTGAGGAAGGTGTACGTTAGTTGTTCAATCAGACAAAGTAACGCTCTCTCTAAGAGAGATCTTCTTATGCCGAACAGTCTTTATTAAAGGGGAACTTAATCTAGGGACATATAG
>NZ_WUDQ01000922.1:0-898 GCF_009827695.1 Paenibacillus sp. OT2-17
GTGTATTAATACATTTAAAATTTTGCTGAATGCTATGGAGGGGAGCAACTAGAACTGCAAAGGTGTATTCAATGCAATCATTGGTATATTCCATATCAGCGAGCTCAGTTAACCAAATTTTGCAGTTCTAAATGTCGGAGTCATTACAACTACCTAATGAAAAGAAAAGAATAAGAGGCTATAACATTTTGGAAGTGAGGAGATACAATAATGATTATTTAAAAATCAAATGAAGAAATTGAGATCATGAGGGGAGCTGGCCGAATTACGACTATTCTGCCAGTCCGCACCACTTGCCTTTGAGGCCGAACTTTTCAAGTCCTGTGTGTACGCCGTAGACGGATACTGGAAGCCATGATCCGAATGAAGCACGGCTCTGGATACGTCTATTTTGTGTGCATTCATAATACCAATTTCTTTATACCCCGGACCGAAAAGATCCGGAATGGTGGAGAAATAGCTGCTTTATTATCATTATTTGTATTGTGGATATACCGGCTGAACGGCTACCTGCTCAGGATCATGACCGAAGAACAACAGATTCGGCTTAACCTCCTGCACAATCTGCTGAATGCGGGTGATTGACTGGCGTGCCTGTTCATGGTCAAAGCCGTCAAACGGCACGTCGTTTGCGTAATTCTCCTGCGTGTAGGCAACATCAATCGTCAGCATGACCGGACCCGATTCCTTTGTTGTGACCAGCGCGGACTGATGACCCGGCGAATGACCCGGAGTATAGAACAGTTGCAAACCTGGAACCAGCTCATGATCCCCTTGAAGCAGTCGGTAATTCAAGTCCGCCTGCACGCATTCCGGTGGCGCATACTCCAGATTACCGATCGCAGCGTCTGCTTCGGTCTGCTGCACATAAATCGGTGTATTCGGAAAATGCGGATTG
>NZ_WUDQ01000923.1:0-896 GCF_009827695.1 Paenibacillus sp. OT2-17
CGAACAATCCAGCCGTTACATGCACGTGGTTCCTCTACAAGTCAAAGGTGAACCGTCAACTGGGGTTTATACTGCCTTGCTGAACGAGCGTGGTGAACTGATTGTAGCGACAGCAGAAATGGAGATTTATGATCAGATTCGTCCTTCAGTAATTTTTGAAAATGCTCCTTTAATCGCCTCGTCCCGACTGGTTCTGCTGGACACTAATTTCTCTATGAACGTAATTGCGGCCACCATACATGTCTGCCATGAGCATCGGGTTCCGATTGTCGTTTCTTCGGTATCAGCCTCCAAGATGAGAAAGCTTCCCCGAAATTTGCATGGGGTGGAATGGCTGGTATGTAAACCGGTGGAGGCTGAAGCCTATTTGGGGCTAGAACTTACAGATGATCAGCATATGTTGGATGCCACCCGGATTTTTCACAAACTTGGGGTTCAAAATGTCATTTTTATCTGCGGTGCTGATCGTGTTTTGTACGCCTCTCAGGATGGAACTCATGGACAAATTCCTATGCATCCTGTTCAAGAGGTCATTGATGTCACAGGCGCAGATGATGCTTTTATTGCCGGGATGATTTATGGTATTACCCAAGGTTATCCTATGGAGCAAGTGTGCCAATTTGGAATTAGCTGTGTCGACTTGACCCTGCAAACGGATCGGACGGTTTCAGAGACCCTTTCTATGAATAAACTCCATTCTAGGTTTCAGGAGCTGTATGGCACACATTCGCAAAATTTTGTGTTTTTCAAGGGCGTGTATTTTAAAAAGAAAGATACATAAGTAATCAAGAGAACTCTACCCTACAACAACGCGTATTTGGAGCTTCACGTACGTAATGGCCTCAATTATTGAATTTGTAAAAGGAGCATGTTGTCTGATGGACAGTGTGAAATAC
>NZ_WUDQ01000924.1:0-893 GCF_009827695.1 Paenibacillus sp. OT2-17
CCAGAATGCAGGCGGCTCCGCGCTCACTTATCTGCTCAATCGGTCTTTTGACCGTTGTTAACGGTGGAGTCGTATACATTGAGAACCCGATATCGTCAAAACCAATGACTGAGATATCCTCTGGTACCTTCAAGCCGTTTTCGAATACCGCATTCATGGCCCCAATAGCCATATCATCGTTAGAGCAAAATACCGCTGTCGGCGGCTCCTGCAAGGAAAGCAGTTGCTTCATTGCCTGGCTTCCGCTTTCAGTATCATAATGACCTTGCACGATATATTCATGTCGAATCGGCTTACCACTATCAATCAACGCATTCATAAAACCCTCGCGGCGTTGCTGGGTAGACTTGAAGCCTTCTACCCCTTCGATGATCGCAATGCGTTCATGCCCGCTTTCAACGAGAAAGGAGACCGCTTCATAGGACCCTTCCTTATCATTAGAGATCACATTTACAATCCCCGCACCGGACACCTGCCGATTCAGTACAACAAGCGGAATACCTTGACCGAGCACATGATAAATAAAAGGGTTGTCCGCCTCGCTCTGGCTCATCAGAATGATACCATCAAAACGCTTGTGGTGAATGGCCGAAAAATCGGCGTAATCGTCAATTCCTCGCACAAACAAATTGTAATCCACCCCGACGACATGATTAACTCCGCGGATGGTATCCGCAAAAAAACTGGAGCTGGTGCCTTCTGAAATACTGGTGAAAAACAGGCCTATCGTATGCGAGCGCTGGAGAACCAGGCTTTTGGCATTAAAATTTGGAATGTAATTGAGTTGCTCTGCCAACTCCATAATTTTGCGTTTCGTATCTTCTTTAATCAGCGGGCTATTATTGAGCGCCCGGGAGACGGTTGTATGGGAACAATTAGACAATTTGGCAATG
>NZ_WUDQ01000925.1:0-892 GCF_009827695.1 Paenibacillus sp. OT2-17
CCTTTGTTGCACAATATACGTCCTCCTTAGATATATACAATTCAATAATATGATAGTGATTCTCATTATCATATAATTGTTATTCTATCTTTTACCGTCTCTTCTTACAATACAAAAATAAAAAACTTCCATTTATGTGTATGTATCGTCATTGTAGAATAGCCAAAAAAAGGACTGATGCGCATTACAGCATCAGTCCGAATAGCTTAATATGTTGAGTCAAGCGCCCTTTTTATTTCGATTGATCCACCAACTCCAGCTTAGCAGGAATGGATGTTTTCACAGTTTTACCTTGAAGTACATCCTTGGCTGCCTGCACCGCCAATTGTCCAATAAGCTCGGGTTGCTGAGCTACAGTGGCTGTCAGTTTCCCTTCCTTAATTGATTTAAGCGCATCCTCGTTACCGTCAAAACCGATGACTGGAATGTTCTTACCTGAGCTTTGGATTGCTTCGATAGCACCCAACGCCATTTCATCATTGTGGGCAAATACAGCCTGTACGTCCGGGTTTCCTTGCAGCAGATTTTCCATCACGTTCAAACCTTTGGTCCGATCAAAATCGGCCGATTGTTTTGCTATGACTTTCAGATCCTTATCTGCTACTTCATGGAAGCCTTTCCCACGTTCACGGGTAGCGGATGCTCCTGGAACACCTTCCAGCTCAATCACTTTGGCACCTTTTCCAACTTGATCAATCACATATCTGGCAGCCATTCGTCCTCCCTCTACGTTGTCTGAAGCGACGAGTGCTTTTACGTCTCCTTTGTCAGCAGAACGATCCAGTGTAATAACCGGGATGTTCAATGCATTCGCTGATTGTACCACAGTGGAGATGGCCGACGAATCTGTCGGATGAATGAGTAACGCGTTTACTCCCTGTTGAATAAGATC
>NZ_WUDQ01000926.1:0-892 GCF_009827695.1 Paenibacillus sp. OT2-17
GAGGAAGAACCGTTGCTGCCGTTGTTACTGGAGGACGGTCGAGCCAGTGATGCGTGTACGATTGTGCTAGCTTCTCGTAAAGAGGCTTTGCCGATGCAGTGTCAGCTGATTGTGGAGGCTTCCAAAGAGCAGGGCGTATATGCCCGCAAATCAGAATCGGCGGAGGTTGAACAGCAAAGTTTTAAACCGGATCGTTTGTCAAAAGAGGAAGCCGATGCATTGGCGAGGTACATGGCTCCTATTCGCTTGAAGCGTTCCTCTGCTTCTGACATTCCCGCTGTGCTACCTCTGTTTGATATGATGAGCGTAGCGAGTGTGGAAGAACTGGACGTGGCAGATCGGTGGCGACGTAACCGCCATCCCGATACCTTACCTGTGCCGATGGGCGTGCGAGCAGGCGGTAAGAGGATTATGATTAACCTGCATGATAAGATAGAGCGTCAAGGACATGGTCCCCATGGCTTGATCGCCGGTACAACGGGTTCAGGGAAGAGTGAGGTTATCCAGTCCATCGTAGCCTCGCTTGCTGCCGAGTTTCATCCACATGATCTTGCTTTTATGCTGATCGATTACAAGGGTGGAGGCATGTCCAACACGTTCGTTAACTTGCCGCATGTTGTGGGTACGATCACGAACTTGGACAATAATTTGATTGAACGTGCCAAAATATCTCTTAAAGCAGAACTGGTTCGTCGACAGAAGATATTGAACGATGCAGGCAATTTACAGCATATTGATGAATATTACATACTACTCCGGCAGCGGCAGGAACAACCGCTGCCTCATCTGGTTATTATTATTGATGAATTTGCACAATTAAAGCGAGATCAGCCAGAGTTTATGGACGAGTTAATCAGTATTGCCGCGATTGGGCGGACACCTAGTGTCCGCC
>NZ_WUDQ01000927.1:0-885 GCF_009827695.1 Paenibacillus sp. OT2-17
GAACGCTGAGCGATAATCCCCACCGGCTGATCCGGTCCCACTCCATCCGCCCGCAGCGTTCGCGCTAAACGATTCGCCAGCTCATTCAGCTCTTGGTAAGTCATACACTTATCTCCAAATATGATTGCCATGTCATCTGGAGTCCTGCTAACCTGCTGCTCAAACCTTCCGTGAATCGTTGCATCCCGCGGAAAATAGGCAGAGGTGTTGTTGAACTCATATAGTAATAAGTGCTTATCTTCTTCTGTCAGCATATCCATGTCAGCCAAGCGAATTCCGACATCTTGAGTTACGATTTCCAACACTTTTATATAATGGAGGGCAAATCGCTCAATCGTCTCCAACTTAAATAGGCTGGTCGCATACTCCCAGGTTAAAGTTAACTGGTCTTGAGTTTCCGTTACATGTAATGAAAGATCGAACTTCGATACACCTAAATTAAACTCATTCGGTTGCAAACGAAGTCCGCCGAGTTCAATGACCTCTGTTCCCTTATTTTGCAGACTGAACATCGTATCAAAGATGGGATTGCGGCTTACATCGCGTACTCGATCCAGTTTGTCGACCAGTTGGTCAAATGGATATTCCTGGTGCTCCAATGCAAGCAGAGTGTTATGTTTGACGTCCTCCAGAAAAGCACTGAATGGCTGGGATGCCAGCGGTCGATTACGGAGAACTAAAGTATTCACAAATATGCCGATCATTGCTTCCGTATCCGCATGCCCTCTACCCGCTGCCGGTGTACCTACGAGGAAGTCCTCTTGCCCGGAGTATTTGCTTAACAGCACATTATAAGCTGCCAAAAGCACCATAAAGAGCGTTGCTCCCGTGTCTCTTGTCAATTGATTAAGTCTATCCGTCAGCTTGGATTGCACAATGAAGGTA
>NZ_WUDQ01000928.1:0-883 GCF_009827695.1 Paenibacillus sp. OT2-17
CTTTGTTGGTTGACACCAACCTGACGGGGCTGATTGTCGGATATACGTTGCTGACGAAGCCAGAGGAAGTGTATCGTACATTGCTGGAAGCAACTGCGTTCGGAACACGTAAAATTATCGATGCATTCCATCATAACGGCGTGCCAGTAGACGTATTGTATACGTGCGGTGGATTGCCGCAGAAAAATCGTCTTTTGATGCAAATTTATGCTGACGTAACCGGACGGGAAATTAAGGTCGCTGCTTCTACTCAAACTCCTGCGTTGGGTGCAGCCATGTTCGCAGCAGTGGCTGCGGGAGCTGAAGCTGGAGGGTACGACGATATCGTCGTAGCAGCGCGTCATATGGCGCGTGTACGGGACGAGAGCTTCAAGCCGATCCCTGAGAACGCGGCCGTGTATGATAAGCTGTACGAGGAATACAGCCGTCTTCACGACTACTTTGGACGTGGAGGTAATCCGATGATGAAAAAGCTAAAGTCCATCAAGGAAGAAGCCAAACGTTCAACTGAAACGGCAAGCATTCATTCTTAAAAAGCTGACAAAATATAAGCAAGAAGTATTTAAAGGTCTGTTATCTAAAAAGCACAGTGCGCCGAGGAATCGGCAGACTGTGCTTTTTTGCATTTTTATATTCTGTGAATTACATGATGTGAAAGTCTCAGCGGATGAAAGATGGTAATGCGTTCCTTTCAAAGACTTTCATGAAAATTACAACCATTTCTCTTTTACGGACATTTTTACTTTTTCAGCATGGCATCAGCAAACAAAATGGATTTTGGAATACGGAAAAACTGTTCCGCCTGATCCTGGAAGGTTTGCGAAGGAACGGTACCCTGATGCAACCATTTCCGAAATGTACCGGGGTGAACACCAATCCAATG
>NZ_WUDQ01000929.1:0-876 GCF_009827695.1 Paenibacillus sp. OT2-17
GTACGGGCAAGCAAAAATATATTTTCATGATTAATCCCCATGAAAAGCCGGAGCATGTTCCTCCAGCGAACGATGTGCAAAGAGATGTTGAGGTCTTTTACTGGATCGGGACCTGGGACCGGGATAACTTTAAATTTATTCCTGATCAGGAGGCACCCTCCAAAATGGATGTAGGTGACGGCTATTTAACCGCAGAGAGCGGTCTGGTCACACCTGACGGAAGAACAGTCGTATTCTCCATGGTGCAAAATGTAAGAACACCACAAGCCGAATATCAATCTGGATGGGCTCATAATTTAGCTTTGCCGTTTTCCCTAAGCCTCGATAAGCATGATAAATTGCATATCGAACCGATTAAAGAACTGCAGAGCCTTCGAGGGAAAAAATGGGTTGATTTTTCGGACAAAAATTTGGAGAGTGCCAATCAATTGATTAAAAATGTCAAGGGCGACATGCTAGAGATTGTGATGGAGATTGATCCGCGTGAGGCTCAGAAATTCGGTCTCAAGGTGCGACGCTCGGAAAAAGGCCAAGAAGAGACGCTCATTTACTACGACAAGAAGAACGGGACATTCAATGTGGATCGAACCAAGAGCAGCATTGATCCGGATGTGCGTGTGGACGGCATTCAAGGAGGATATGTAGATCTTGACGGAGAGAACTTGAAACTCCATATCTTTCTCGATCGCTCGGTCATTGAAGCCTTTGCAAATTACAAGAAGAAGCTGACAACTCGTGTCTATGTAGGCAGATACGACTCCTTGGGCTTGCAGATCTGGGCCGATGGCGATATCACTGTCAAGTCTATGCAAGTATGGGATATGAATGCCTTAACGGGTAAAAAGGCTGCTCCGGTCTATGTGCCCGATAACTGGG
>NZ_WUDQ01000092.1:0-11582 GCF_009827695.1 Paenibacillus sp. OT2-17
GGCATCTGCCTGCAAATCAGCTGAAGCTTCAGCTGTAGACATATAACGGCCCTTGTCCTGATCCAGAGGAAGCTGGATTTGAGCGGCAAAGCCCTCAATCAGTGCGGAAGCTGCGCGGTTTTCTTCAGTGGTGTCTGGGGCGGTAATATGCCCGATGAACCGTTTGCGCAGCTCATACATGGAGGCTCCCGCCATCCTAGTTTCGCAGCCGCTCATCCGCCACAGTACCGCGTGCCGTCCCGGCTGTGCGGGCCAAGCGTTGGCGTATATCGACCACGTTTCGCCCAGTTGCTTCTGCGTCCAGCGGACCAGCGCGGCCAGCCACTCTTCCGGCTGTGTAGCACCGTTTGCTGGAACGGCCGAATCACCTTCCGTCTCAGGCACATACACGCCAAAACGCAGCGTTCTATAGGCCTTGCCCGTAACAGTGTCCAGCTTTTCTGCATCCCGCACACCCAAATAGTGCGCGGTAAAAGCCGATGTGTCCTCACCTGCACCTGTCACTGGTTCCCGGTGCAGCCCGGAAATCAGGGCATTCGCCCATACATCAGCCTGCGCCAGCCCGGCTTGTCCTGCGTACAGTTTGATGCGAACAACCTGCCGATAGCCGGCCCAGGAAGACTTCCAAATTTCCTCGCCCAGCGCCATAACAGCATACGGCTCCTCTGCCGTCTGCGACGGTGGCTGAACATCGTATACACGCCCTTGCAGCGCTGGAATAATTTCAATGAGCTTTTGCTTAAAGGCTTGTCTCATCCTGCGGCATGCCACCTTTGCGTCCCCTGCGTTCGCATGTTGTGGCTATTCAGCCAGGCTTTTTTCCACTTTCGTGTTCTCATCCGGCGCAGCCTCGTACTCATGCATTGCAGCATCCCTTGCTTAGGCAACACGACTCCTCCTTTCTGTACAACGAATTCCCGGGAACCGACAGAGACGATCACCGTGAAAAAACCGGCCCTAATGGCCGGCTAACGTTTGACTGTATGTGTCTTCGGTATGTCCTCTTGTCTTGATTCCCGATGATATAATCTTACACCCTAATAACGAATGCGTTGCCGGGGAAATGGACGATAAAAGCAGAGACTAGGGATGATGTTGGGAGGTTTTTAGAGAACATATGTTCCTATTATAAAAAAAGGCCTTGATCCCTGTTATTACAGGAAATCAAGGCCTTTTAGGAAACCATTTTAAAATAGAAATGAGAACAAGTGGATAATTATTACATTAACCCAGTTTTCGATCCGCGCCCTTCTGCAAGCCTGCCAAATTTAAAACGCCTTGGTCCGCCAGTGCAAGCGCCATTTTGTAAAAAGCACGCGTACGAAGCTTCGTGTACGTATCCTTGCTGACCGGAGGGTCCAGTACGTAATTGTAAACCTTGTAATCAAACACATCGTCATCCTTTAAATAACGTTCACGGATGAGCAGCTGTTCGCGTTCATTCAAGCGACTCACTACGGCATCCACCATTTCGCAGTAGGCCAAGCGGGCGGCAGGAGCATCTACATTATATACGGCTGTCCGAGCCGTTGGATCGCTTGTCACATTCGTTGGGCCGTTCGGGCGATCCGTATAGCCAGCCGTAATAAAGCTCTCCCGATCCATAAAAGTAATCGTTTTATAAATTCGGTATTTCTCAAACACACCCTCCAATGCATTCTGCGTTTTGCGACGGTCCAATTCGGGTAAGTTATTTCTCATGTAAAGCAACACTCCTTATCTTATGCCTTTTGACAATGATGTATTTTTAAATGAGGATTTTGCACTTCGGAGCAACTGGTATCGAATTTTGCAAATCCTGAAATAGAAAAACGCTCGTGTTTACATTGTGTTCCCCTTTTGTTCGTATCTTTAGTATAACATAACATTATTTAGGATAGGTATCCATCGTCAAAAAAAGCAGTATAGCTCCAAAAACAGGATATTCGCTTTATTTTCCTATGCCTTTTGGCATATTACGTGCTTTTACTATTTACCTAATGGTATAATGAAACTAGTATCTATGATTCTCTTGCAGAAAGGAGCCCCCATTGTGGAACAGCCAGCATTCGGAACTTACTTAAAACAGCAGCGTGAGCACAAGCAATGGAGCATCAACCAGTTGGCAGATGCTGCAGGTATAAGCAATTCACAAATTTCCCGCATTGAAAATGGACTGCGCGGAATCCCCAAACCTTCCACTCTCCGCAAAATAGCGGACGCGCTTAGCGTATCCTATACCGAAATGATGAAGGCCGCCGGATATTGGGGAGATGATGATTCAATGGAGCAAAATCCACATGAACTTTATCGTTCTACTGTGCCGGAATGGGCAACCTCCAAAGACCGCCGGGATTTTAAAAAAATGCTGGAGGAAGACGACGAATTAATGTTCGATGGCATTCCGCTGGATGAAAAAGACCGTCAACGGATCAAGGACGTGCTGACAGGTCTGTTCTGGGAAGCCAAGCAGATGAACAAACATAAAAAGCCCAAAGAGCCCCAAGCGGGCAAAGATCAGGGATAGTAGGTGAGCGCATGAACGAACTCATTCACAAACTTGTCCGAAAATACCGTACCAACTGCCCCTTCGATATTGCGAAGGCTTTGGGTATCCATATCCGATACTGCGATCTAGGCCCCACAACCAAAGGGCTGTATTACCACAAGTTGCGTAGAAGATTTATCGTTATCCACAATGGCCTCACACCCGAATGGGAACGGTTCGTCTGTGCGCATGAATTGGGACATGACCGACTGCATAAAGGCATTAGCCGCTTTTTTATGGAGGAGCACTCCTACTTTTCCCCAGGAAAATTTGAACAACAGGCCAATCGGTTTGCCGTGCTTTTGCTGAGTGAGGGAAAACCGCCACTAGCTGACGAAACGTTGGATCACTATTTACCCCGGATCGGGCTGCCCAAAGAGACTGCCCTTTTTTTTGACCACAAAACAGAACGTTAGTTCTCATTACATGAGTTACTGTTTATTACTTCCTCTACAATATAGGTAACTAGACGGTGGATTTAACAACCGATATCTCAAAAAATTTTAGTGCTTTGATATAAAATAGAAGTTATTTTTACAATCATCTGATAAAATGTGGTCGTAAGCGGTTTCTCTAATTCATTCATTTTATGGGAGGTTGAAGGAACAACATGAACTCATGGAAAAAACTCTCGTCGATCCTGACGACTGCCGCGCTTCTACTTGGTTGTCTCGGTACAGCAGCAGCAGACCCAGCAACCAATGTGGGAACAGCGGGAACGGCAACGGCTCCAGTCAGCGGTAAACACATCACCATCCTACATACGAACGATACCCATGCCCACGTGGTCGCGAACGACAAGGAAATGGGATTCGCCAAGCTGGCGGGTATCATTGATCAGTATCGGGCTTCCAATCCCAATACACTGCTGCTAGATGACGGGGATACCGTTCATGGAACGACCTTCGCTACTTTGGTTAACGGCGAGAGCATTGTGAAAGTGATTAACAAGCTGCGTTATGATGCTATGGTTCCGGGTAACCACGAGTTTAATTATGGTTGGAAGCATCTTGTTGAGCTAAGTAAGGAGATTCAGTTCCCTGTGCTCAGCGCCAATATTAAACAAACAGACGGAACACGTTTGTTCAAACCCTATGTTATTAAAGAAGTGGACGGCGTTAAAATCGGTATTATCGGTTTGACTACGCCAGAAACAGCATATAAGACTAATCCCAAAAATGTTGAGGGTATTCAAATCACCGACCCTGCGGCTGAGGCCAAAGCGGCTGTTGATGAAATCCGCAGCAAAGTAGATGTCGTTGTTGTTCTTGGTCACCTGGGGCAGGATGCGTCTAGTAAGGACACCAGCCTTAAGGTAGTTAAGGAAGTGCCTGGCATTGATATTTTCATCGATGGACACAGCCATACCGTTCTGGAAAAAGGCTTGATTAGTGACAATGGTACATTGATCGCTAGCGCAGGTGAATACACCAAGTATCTGGGTGTTGTGGACTTATGGGTCGACGGCGGTAAGGTTACGCAAAAGCAAGCCAAGCTGATTGATTCGACTCAAGCAGTCGACGTTCAGCCCAACGCTGAAATTGCTGCATTGATCGCCTCCATTCAAAAGGACCAGGAACCTATTCTTAAAGAGGTTGTAACGCAAACAAGTGTGGATCTGGAAGGAGCACGCGAAAAGGTACGTGCAAGTGAAACCAATCTTGGCGACCTGCTCACCGATGCTATGCGTGATGTTTCGGGAGCAGACGTGGCTTTAACGAACGGTGGCGGCATCCGGGCTTCCATCAAGACGGGGACAGTAACCAAGGGAGACATCATCACTGTGCTGCCCTTCGGCAACCAGATCGTTACCCTGAAAGTGAAGGGCTCTGACATTCAGGCCGCACTGGAAAATGGTACAGCCTCCTATCCAGAGCCAAGCGGAGGTTTCCCACAGGTATCAGGTATCTCGTTCAAAATAGACACATCAGCAGCCAAAGGGAGCCGTGTTCATTCTATCCTGATCGGCGGAAAGACACTTGATCCTGAGGCAACATACACACTGGCCACCAATGATTTTACTGCCGTAGGTGGTGACCAATATACGATGTTCGCTAAATATCCACAGGCAGGTATGTTCGGCTCGCTTGACGAAGCGTTAATTCGCTACATGCAAAAGGTGGGCTCCGCTAGCCTGCAAGTACAAGCGGACGGTCGCATTCAAGAAGCCAAGGCTGATGGTAAAACTTCTGTCCCTGCCACACAAGCTGCGCCATCTGCTTCAACGGCAACACCCGCACCTGTGCAGGAAAAGCCGCAATCCGTACCTACACCGGCTGCGAAACCAGCACCCGCAAAACCGGCACCGGCAAAGTCTCAAACAGCCAAGCCACAGCAGACATCCGCTTCTGCACAAGTTACAAATAGCCATGTATATGTTGTGAAATCCGGGGATACGCTGTATGACATTTCCCGCAAACATGGTACCACCTGGCAACAGCTTCAGCAGTTGAATAAGTTGAAGAATCCTCACCGCATTTATCCGGGACAAAAGTTAGACCTCCCGGCCTAATTCAATAGCTAGCAAAAACAGCGTCCGGAATCCTAGTGGTTTCGGATGCTGCTGTATGTCAGGCGTTTTTAGATATGCGATAGTCCAAGCTCATTTGGACATCGCATATTTTTTTTAAAAGCAAACCTTTTAACCGCTGACAAGTTGTGAACCGAGAGGTATGATGGAGAAGAGTCATTCGGGCAGAGAACATTCGTCCCGATATCCATCGGGATCAGTTATATGTGTGGAAGGAGTCCAGAAATGCAATACATTATTTACGATCTTGAATTTACTGTTAGCCGTAACGCCAGATATTCCTCCGAAATCATTGATATCGGTGCCGTCAAAGTTGTTCAGGGAGAGGATGGCCTATACGTTGCGGATACGTTTCACAGTTTTGTAAGACCCTCGAATCGGCCTGTACTCTCTACAGATACCGTTCAGTTCACGGGTATTACTCAACGAGACATTGATGCCGCCCCACTATTCCCTGAAGCTGTGAAGCAATTCATAGCCTGGCTCGGTACGGATTCCCCTTATTATTTATGCGCATGGGGCCCGGATGACCGTCAGAAGCTGGTATCCCATTGTCGTACCCATCATGTAGATCTCGGATGGATTCATAATACAAATGATATACAGAAGCAGATTTCCCGTCTGTTTAGTTCCAATGGAAAGTACCGTCAGTTGAGCCTGTCTCAGGCGCTGGAATTGTGCAACATTGACTTTGACGGTCAACAACACCGGGCACTGGATGATGCCGTGAACACCGCACAGGTTTTCATGTACCATTTTGATCGTATTACATTAGTTCATAATGCTGCTGACGATGAGGAAAGCCGCGGCTCGAAGCTCGTCTACTCCTCACCAGAAGAAGAACAGGAGCAGTACAGTCCTTTTGGCAATCTCGCCAACCTGTTTAAAGACCGTTAAACGGATAGCTCCCCGGCCCGTTCCGGGGGATCTCCCCCTGTTATTCTTGATTTCCTGCCTTTTTATCGAAATAGAATGCTCCCCAGGTCCGCAGCATTTCTTGCATTCGTTTGCGGTACCGTAAAGGCTCCAGGATCTCGGCCTCAGCTCCATAGGAAGTGAGCCAATCCAAAAATTCACGGTCATGATTGACCGTCACCTCAAACAACAAACTTCCATCCGGCAAATCCTTAAGAAAAGGCTTGATGAACAGCTCCTCTTCTTTGACCCGATATACAGACTCGGCAGAAAAACGTACCACAAACCGGATATTCTGATTTCCTTTGGTCACCGACCAGGTCCCTTTAAAAAACATTTCCATTTCAGTTGTATTTTTTTGAAACGTATACGGCAAAATTCTCATGTTCCGAAAGCGGCTGATCCGAAAGGTTCTCATAGCGGAGTGCTTGTGACAAAAACCAAGCATATAGAATCGCCGATCCTGCGGAACCAAACAATAAGGATCTACCTGAACTAGGGATACATTTTCATTTTGAGGCGAGCTGTATTCCGCTTCAATCGTCTGCTGCGTAAGACTCGCCAAAACAATCAGCCTGAGCAGATAGGGCTGGTTTTCCCGATCAAGTGTCGAGCCGAGCCGGATGATATTTTTCATTTCCTGCGCGAAGCTCGTCTGGTCCATCTTTTTTTTCTGACTAGAGGCCATCACTTTCTCATAAGCACTTTCAAAAGCTGGCGGTAAAAGAGGCTTTACCGTTTCCATAATCTCTCCCAGCTTGGTAAAAGCCTCTACCTCTTCTTCCGTCCAATTCAGAGGATACAAAGCAAAATTACTAATAAAAATGTACCCTTTGCCATGCCCCATATTCGTAATCGGAATATGCATAGCGCTTAACGCCTCCATATCCCGGTATATAGTACGTTCTGATGTTTCACAACGTTCGGCAAGCTCTCTTGCCAATATCCCCGGATTTGCCTGAACAATAGTAATAATCCGCATTAAACGTATCAACCGATCAGTCAAGGAAGTCTCTCCTTTACAAAAAGATAGTAAATTAGACTCACTATATTACACAAATAAACTAGCATAATTGCCTATCTTAAAATATCATTTTCAGTAAAATGAACATCTCCTACCGATATTGCTTTATTAAAAATGACCTTAGAACTATACGCTGTGAATGAGACAAAAGTACCACTCCATTTATTGCGTATGGCCAGAATTAACTCGGCTTCCTGCAGGTAGTCCATGTCATCGCTTCTTGCTGCAAGTATAAGTAATTCATCTGCTTGTCTGGTAAGGATGAACGCCCCTCGCTCATATTCCCCTTTCTCGTACATACGCAATGCTTTTTTTACAATAGGGGACGTCTCATTCAGCTTTATGTATTTTTCCACCTTCGGGTTGGATGGAATGCTCAGCAGACCAAGATGATGCGTGAAATGGATATAGAGCTGGTCTGTCCGGATCAGCGTTCGCTTTTCCTGCGATGGCTTGCGCCAGCTCCACTCCATCATTCCAATCGTATGTCTTCCGGACGAGTGAGCCGGTATAGAAAACGTTAAAATAGCCTGTCTATATTTTCCCCGCCGTACATCACCACAGTGAACAAACATGCTATCTCCGTTTTCTGAGCGTTTAAAACCGAGCCTCACCCCTTCAGCTTTTAATAGACTTACCCCGTTTTCTGGAATGAACTGGAGTTGAAGGTCACATCCCGCTGCTTTCGGTATTAGATTTCCTTTTCTTTTACGTATAGCTCCATAGCCCCATTCTATCAGTAGATTTACTTGTTTGGACCCATTCGCAGATATAGACTCTTTGTCCCATGTGCACGTTACATTGAGCATTGACTTCACCACTGGTAAATTCCCCCTAAAAGAACATGTAACTCTAAATTAACAGTGTTATCTGACACTATATTGTCAGGGAACGTATGTTTGATTGTGAAAATTATACATGGGAATCTTTATGAAGGGGGACCTAGTTTGGTAAATAACATTTTAAACCATTTGAATTACATGAATGCGCAAAAATAGCCCGGCGTATGCCGGGCCATATTATAGTCTACTTCTATATTTAAACTTATGAGATTGTAGTTTCTGTTAAAGAAACATTCGTTTTTGTGCAAATATCAGATATAGGAGCAAAAGTAGTGCTATCTACGACGAGATCCTTTGATAACGGCTTTCCATTTACAGTGATTTTTAAAGTTTTATAGTTTTGTTCTCTCTCATTCATCTTGCAAAATCTCCTTTTATATCAATTTTTAATATATTTCAGTTCATTTATTCAACTTAAGCCCCTGATCAGGTGCGGATCGTTCTTTACTCGTATGCTGGGAAAAATGCCGGAATGTTGCCGCTTCCTTGATATACCCGTTTTAAGGTACACTTAAACTAATATATCGACTTTTTTTTGAGGACATTTTCTTCATATTTATCGTCCGTTTATTCTAAAATCTGCATCCGAATCGTTATATTATACGTAACCATGTCATATGGGTAATGATCTATATCATCTAACATCTTGGTTTATCAAAAGGGGGAACATCTCTTGGCACGACCAACTTGTCGTTTTGCTTTGTACCGCCGCATTGTCTGCGCTGCTATAGCACTTTTGTTTATTTTTGGGATAACTCGTGTACCCGAAGTACATGCTGCTTATTGGGATGATGTGTACCAAGGCTTCGAGCAATTTTCGCGGTTGCCCGGTGATGTGTATCAGCTCAAGGAAAGCTACCGACAAACACAGGAGGATCTGGAGAAGGCCCGTAACAGCTTAGAAGCCTATCAAGAGCAAAACGCTCAATTACTGGAGCAAAACCGCAAGCTGACTGACACTGTCACAGAATTAAAAAATCTTCAAACCCAGCGCGATCAGGCTTCACACCGAAATAAAATGCTCATCATCACAGCTATAATTCTGCTGGCCGGTTATTTTATCGGTATCCGACTGCTGCGTTACGGGATGCGTCGACGTTCGGGAAGGTACTAACTGTCTGAAAGGATGAAAGGTCTGAATGGACATACAAGCAGGACAACACCATGATGAAAGCGTCGGTTCGGTCGTAACGCTCGATCTGGCGGAAGGAGAAAAGCTGCATGTTCTGCATCCGCAGCAAATCATCGCATACCGCGGACCCAGCTCAGGCCGTAGTGATAAACTGATGAATATTAAGGGCATGTATCGCAAACACAAACTGATTCAAGCCGATTTCACAGGAGCTTGTCGCCTAATTGCCGCACTTCCGCCTGGCTTTAGTCTAAAAATGATTAAGCTTGAAGGGAGCGATGATCTGTTATACGATTTTCGCAACCTGTTCTGGTACAGCTCCGGTATCCAAATGCGTACCAAGCTGCTAAGCATGAAAAACATGTTGTTTAGCCGCGATGTTATAAAAATGAAATTCGATGGTGTTGGTCAAATCGGTCTTTTGACGCAGGGATTGGTATGTCAAGAACAGCTTCATCCGACAGAGCCGATATATGTGGATGCAAGCAGCGTCATTGCCTATCCCGAAAACGCCAAACTGGAGTTGACCGTGTACGGCAACCATCTGGCCAGCCAGCATATGAACTATCATTTTAAAATGACCGGACAGGGTACCGTACTATTTCATGCTGGGGAACATCATCGGCGGCTTCAACAGGATATGAACGACGATGGCGTGATCAAGCGATTTTTACGGGAAGTCATTCCATTTGGTGGAGTGTTTATCAAATAGCCCTGCCATGCTATAATGACAATGCTATAGCCGTCTGTCCTCATGGCAGATACTAATGGAGAAAATCCATGCGTCATGCATGGGAGAGGTTCGCGAACTCCCTCTATAAAAAACTAACGATGCTTTGTCCTCCGCAAGAAAAATGAATTCGCGGGGCAAGGCCTGTTTTTTGTTGAAGTCGGTTCAAGAACTCTCCTTCTTCCAAGTGACAAGACTCCATGTCTTGCACCATTCCAAGAAGATCGAGAGGTTTTTTTATGTTTACAAACGAAAAAGCAGTCGTCGTATTCAGCGGCGGCCAAGACAGCACAACCTGTTTATTCTGGGCAAAAAAACATTTTGCTGAAGTAGAAACCGTGACGTTCGATTACGGTCAACGCCACAAGCAGGAAATCGAAGTAGCCGCTGGAATCGCCCGCGAACTGGGTGTTCCGCAAACGGTACTGGATATGAGCCTGCTTAATCAACTAGCCCCTAATGCCCTCACACGCACCGACATTGACATTACTCAACAGGAAGGCGAACTGCCTAGCACCTTTGTAGACGGTCGTAACCTACTGTTCCTGAGCTTCGCGGGAGTTCTCGCCAAGCAAAAAGGAGCGCGCCACTTGATTACAGGCGTTTGTGAGACAGATTTCAGCGGCTATCCCGATTGCCGGGATTCCTTTATCAAATCGCTGAACGTCACACTGAACCTTTCGATGGACTATCCCTTTGTGATTCATACTCCGCTCATGTGGTTGAACAAGGCCGAAACCTGGCACATGGCCGATGAGCTGAAAGCTTTTGAATTTGTAAGAACACGTACACTAACGTGCTATAACGGCGTCATTGGCGATGGCTGTGGCGAATGCCCTGCTTGCAAACTTCGCCGTGCTGGACTCGAGCAGTATCTCGCGGTGCGCGGAGCTTCATCCCAAGGAGTTGAAGGTCATGCGTGAGCCAGGTACTTTTCGCATTGTCGACAAGCTCCAGCAGTTCGGGACAGACATTGAGCACTCTCAGCTGCGTTATCACCGCAAACGTGTACTAGTCAGCAAACAATTTACATTCGATGCAGCACATCATTTGCACTGCTACGAAGGCAAATGCAAAAATCTGCACGGACATACCTATATCGTCGTGTTTGGCATAAGCGGTATACCGGGCGAAACGGGTCTAACGCTGGATTTTGGTGACATCAAAACGATCTGGAAAGAGCGGCTTGAGCCTTTTCTGGACCACCGTTACTTGAATGAGACGCTTCCTCCAATGAATACAACGGCGGAAAATATGGTCGTCTGGATCTTTGAACAAATGGAGTCAGCCTTGACCTCGGATGCATACTGCAACCGTGTCGAAGGTGGACGTACCGAGTTTGTACGGTTGTTCGAGACACCTACCAGCTACGCCGAATTCCGACGGGAGTGGATGCTCGATGAGTAATACTGTAACTGCTAATATCGTAAATACTCACCAACCTATGACTACACCCGACAAGGCCTCAACAGCCCCTATTCCCGTACTGGAGGTGTTTGGTCCCACCGTTCAGGGCGAAGGGATGGTCATTGGTCGTAAAACAATGTTTGTTCGTACCGCAGGCTGCGATTACCATTGCTCGTGGTGTGACTCCGCCTTTACCTGGGACGGCAGCGCCAAGGATCAGATCCGTCGTCTGAGTGCCACAGACATTTGGCGGGAGCTGAAGGCCATCGGTGGCGAACGGTTTTCGCATGTGACCCTTTCTGGAGGCAATCCTGCCCTGCTACCGCAGCTTGGGGAGCTAATCACCCTGCTACGCAGCCAAGGCATGGCCATCGCCGTCGAAACCCAAGGGTCCCGCTGGCAGGAATGGCTGTACGATATCGATGAGGTAACCCTATCCCCGAAGCCGCCCAGCTCGGGTATGACGACCAACTGG
>NZ_WUDQ01000930.1:0-866 GCF_009827695.1 Paenibacillus sp. OT2-17
TGCTGTACGGCTTAATGCTCCGTTCTGGTAATGATGCCGCTTCTGCCATTGCTGAGCATGTGGGGGGGACAGAAGAGGGATTTGTCCATTTGATGAATGACAAGGCGGTTCAGCTTGGGCTAAGCCATACACATTTTGCTAATCCGCACGGGCTGGATACCGAGGGACATTATTCCTCAGCCAATGATATGGCCCGGCTTACTGCTTATGCGCTGCATAATCCAACTTTTGCCCGTATCGTAAAAACAGAACTGAAAAAAGCGCCGAATCCCAACGATTCTTGGGACTACTCATGGCACAACAAAAACAAAATGCTGCGGCTGTATGAGGGAGCTGACGGGGTGAAAACAGGCTTTACCAAAAAAGCATTTCGCTGTCTGGTCAGTTCAGCCACACGGGACGGTCGCCAGCTCGCTGCTGTTACCTTGAATGACGGGGACGATTGGAACGATCATGCCCGTATGCTTGATTACGGATTTCGATATTATCTGCTCATTCCGATTACGGACAAGCAGCAACCTATCGATGGTTACCCACTATTAACAGGTACAAGCTTTGCATATCCTTTACATGATAGTGAGAAGACCCAGTTGCACAAAAGACTAGTGTTGTATAAAAATTCCGCCTCTGTAGACAGAGCGGACATATCTTTTGGCTTACGAGGACGGGTCGAATTCCTATTGGATGGTGAACTTATTGGTTCCGTTCCTGTGTATGAAAAAGGGAGTAAGCTGCCTGCTCAAAGTACCGTACGGCCACGGCAGGAGGCTCCAACTGCACAAGATCCTGCTAACAATACTCAGCAACGAGGTTGGACGAGCAGATGGAACGAAATTCTTAAAAATTTGTTTGGAGCCTAGGGCAAG
>NZ_WUDQ01000931.1:0-864 GCF_009827695.1 Paenibacillus sp. OT2-17
TTTGAGTATCCGTAACCTTTTGAAAAAACAATTTTCCCGTCCTTTACTATGGAAACCGCAGCACCAGGAATCGCTGTTCCTATATATTTTTTCATAATTTGATCTGTTCTGTTTTCGATTTCGGAAATCGGAATTCCAGAGGGCGTGGTTGGAACGGACCCAGAAGCATATGCCTGGACCGGGATAAATGCCATCAATGCCAACAGGAACAAAGAGGCAAATCGTTTTTTCAATTTCATCTCAAGTCTCCTTTTTGCTGCACTTGAATCTTTAAGGGCAGTCTGTTTTTTGGAACATTTTTAGTGTAGCAATCAAGTCTTTCTTATTTCTCTCCTGTTCCTTACTTTTTTCTTTCTCGAATTAAGCTTCAACTCTCAAGTGATTTACCGAAAAAAAAGCTATATTTACGTTGGAACAGCTTTATATGTATGTTGCAACCTATAAAATAAAGACAAGAAGAATCCTCATAGTTGAAAAAAATAGGAGATGACAATAAATGAAAGCCTGTGAACCTCTAACTATTTCATCTGAAAGCGGATACAATCTTCAAACCGATGAAAGTGTGCCCATTGCCCACGCTTGGAACATGATTGCGCGAGATCATAAGCAAGTGTTTGGCCGCGAGCCATTGCAAACAGAAGTAGAGCCCTCGATCATTATCCGTTATGCGCAGGAAGGAGATAGCTGCCCGCATTGGCCAGAGGGCTATTGTCTGCGTTTTGTTGCTGGTAGCAAGGGAACGGTACTCCATATTATTGGCCGTGATGAATTAGGAATTATTTATGGACTGCTTCATTACAGCCGTTTCGCTCTGGGTGTGGAGCCGTTCTGGTTCTGGGCGGAGCTTCTCCCGCTTAGGCGGGA
>NZ_WUDQ01000932.1:0-859 GCF_009827695.1 Paenibacillus sp. OT2-17
CTAAAAAAAATGCATGAGATTCATGCGGAGCAAGATCGAGTCCCATGGGCTGAACATTATAATGCCAAAATCAACAGATATATTACAAACTATAAGTCATGCGGTATTCCCCTAAAGGGAGCAGATCAAGCCATAAGCTTTATTGAGAAAAACCGCCATCTATTAGAAAATCGTCCCCAGGCTTTTCAGCATGGGGATTATCATGTGGGCAATATGGTGGTTGCCCCATCCGGTGAACTGGGTATCATCGATTTTAATAGAATGGATTATGGTGATCCTTGGGAGGAATTCAATAGAATTACCTGGTGTGCAGCATTAAGTCCTTTATTCGCTTCGGGCCGTATCCACGGTTATTTTAATAACCATGTACCTGATTTATTTTTTAGATTAATGGCTCTGTATATTGCAAGCAATCAGCTTTCATCGATTCACTGGGCCATTCCATTTGGCAAAGAAGAGGTAGACGATATGGTGCAACGAGCTGAAGAGGTTTTGGAAGCGTATAATTATTTTCAAACCTATATACCGAAATGGTACGTGCCCAGTTACAGCGACTTGTAAAAGCGAAGACCGCCGCTCCTGGGGAGTGACGGTCTTTTTTTAGCATTCTATTATTGTTTCTTAATCTTGTACGTAAATTCCCAAACGGCTTGATGACCTGAATAACGTCCACGGTTTTCAGTAACCGTCACTCCTAACTTAACGGTAGAACCTTTAGCAGAAACCGAGGAGACCTTTACATTCTTGGTGGCTTCGCCTTCATCAGGAATTTTGTCTTGTTCCTCAGCGTACGCATACAGCTTTATGCTACCATTCGATTTGACCTTCACCTTCACGCTGTTACCTTCACTAATGGATT
>NZ_WUDQ01000933.1:0-856 GCF_009827695.1 Paenibacillus sp. OT2-17
TCTCAAGACGCGCCCTTCATAAGCGACATAATCCAGCTCGTCATCTGGGTAGTGTCCGCATCCAACAAGTACTTCTCCATCTCAGCCATATTATACAATTCCTGATAGCGTGGAGAAGCTGTTAAATCCCGCTTAGGCGGATTGGATACAAAACAGAATTGACCATCTGTACGCGTCATAAACTCAAGTTCTTCGAAGATGTCCAACACTTTGGATAACATGCGTACTGAACAGGAGCACTGTCGGCTAAGAGCAGGCAGCATTGCCTTTTCATCAATAGGCTGTGTCCCCATTCGGGAAAGCACAACGTAAATACGCTTGAACAGCTCTCTGTCGGGGCTTACGAGTCGACCGCCACGCTCACTGACCGAATGAAGGAGAAATACGTTCTCTACATTCTCAAAGGTAGACCATAATGCCTGAAACTGATCCGGTGTATCCGGCGGCTCTAGTACGAACAGCGACTTTACAGAGTGCTGTCCATCTCTTTGACCATCACTGGGAATAACGCTGCCATCTTTATCGTACAACCATAAGGATTCAGCATCCACGGAACCCGAGGGACGAAGCCTAGATGACGGGTGGATCAACACCGCAACGTCTTTCTTTCTTTCCTCTATGCGTGGATGAAAGATCTTGAGTCCCCGCTCTAATTCGGCAAAAGGGTCCGACACTCCACGATAATCAAAAATTTGCGGCTCCTGCACTCGAATGTCCTGCATCATTAGCTGGAGAGACCTTTTACCGTTCCATTCGTTAATTGACAATTCACCCAGCAGATCTATCTCCGTTTGTTGCTGTAAAAAATCAGCCAAATCGCCACGACGGAAGGCAATCGCGTCCAGCGATAAACCGT
>NZ_WUDQ01000934.1:0-855 GCF_009827695.1 Paenibacillus sp. OT2-17
GGTCAAGCAGAGCGATCAGGAATCGAAAACAGATTAAGTTTGGGTTTCAAGTGGCAAAAAGTTATGGCCAAATTTTTGCCCGGTTTGCAATTTCAATTCAATCATATCCTTAATTTCCTGAAGTTCTTTCAGCTGCTGATCTGTCTTTTTTTGGTAATCGTAAAGCCTATCGTACCATTCAATATTTGATATGTTGCTCTCATCTAATTGAAGCTGGATCATAGGTTTTAACTCCTTCAGCGACATTGGTTGTGTCAGGAGTGTCTTCATTCCGATGCAAAATGATAAAACGCTACTGATATATAAATGTCAGTAGCGTTTTATATCGTTTAAGCATAGAACAAGGAAGAGGCGTATGCCTGATGAAATCGAACTAACCTAGATAGTAGATGATCTTTTTTTAAAAATTTGACGATCATATCGGTAATGACCTGAGTGGAATTTTAATACTTACCTGTCCGCAGCCTGTCTGGGTGGAGTTGGCAATAATCAGCTTTCCGCCATGTAGGTTGACAATGGATTTTGTTATATACAGGCCCATCCCGTAATGCCCGCTTAATCTTCTGGACGAGTCACCCATATAAAACTGCTCGGCGGCCTGTTTGAGACCTTCTGTAGAGAAGCCCGAGCCTTCGTCTAAGATGCCGAACTGAATGCCGTCTTCCACAGATTCTACGATCACCTGGATCTCGCTATACTCAGGTGCCTGATCTACCGCATTAGAAGCAACATTCATAATGGCGCGCTCAAGTAGAACTGGGTCTGCATACAGCGTCTTAGGGAGGTTATATGCAGCGAATGCTACAGATATTTTTTTGACAGCAGCCAAGGCTATTATTTGATCTTTCACTTTCG
>NZ_WUDQ01000935.1:0-850 GCF_009827695.1 Paenibacillus sp. OT2-17
GTATAATTTGAAGCACACGGGCAGTGAAAGGCTGCATGTTCTAATTCCTCCGTATTACTATTGCTTTTTTTTCAATAATTATAGCACCCTGAACAGAGGCTAAAAACCCCTGCTCCTACGAATGTAAGAAGCAGGGGAAAACCCATCGTTTAAATTTAGAATCCGCTCAGACCCTGCCTTTTTAAATCCTGTGCTACCAATCGGGCCAGTTCCCTTGCACCTTCATAGTTTGGATGGAGTGTATCACCGTTCATATACAAGGCCAGTGTAGCGTCTTTACCAATAGAAGTGAAATAAGCTGAGCTAAGAACATTCAGGTCGACTAAAGGCGTTTGTTCCTCTTGAGCCAGTGCCAAAATAGCGCTTCTATACCATCTATTTTCTGCGTTGTGTACATTGTTAGCATTAAAGTCAGTGGCTCGTCCTTGCGGAGTTGACAGGATTACCGTCGCCCCTTTAGCCTTAACCTGCCGAATCATATCCTTCATCCAGTCCTTAAACTCGGCTTCGCTTTCGTTATGCTTTGGATTGGTGTCATTGATGCCCAATTGGAGAATAAAATAATCCCCCGGCTTAATATATTGGACGATGGCCTCCAACTGACCGTCCTGGTGGAAGCCTCTAGCAATTTGGCCTCCTGACGCCATATTGCGAATTTGAAAAGTATTCGTGTTCACAAACTCTGGCAGCAGTTGGCCCCATCCCGCCTGCACGCTGCTATCTAGCGGATAATAGTTACAAACCGTAGAATCTCCACCGATATAAATCGTTCGATTCGTAACCGGATTGCTAGATAATTGCCTGATTTCGAATGCACTGAGTGTGAAGACCGCGCCCTCTTTGCCTTCAG
>NZ_WUDQ01000936.1:0-845 GCF_009827695.1 Paenibacillus sp. OT2-17
GGTCAATAACCTCCAATTCCTCACGCAATCGTTCCCTCGCCTGCTCAGCCCAATCATAATCTTGCTGACGGAGCTGTTCGATAAGATAGCTTTCAAGCGAGGTGGAAGCTTCAGGGACAGACAGCTTGGCAGGCTGTACATGCATATTGCCCGCCAGCAGCGGGCTGAGCTGCCGGGTTTCGAGCATGGCGCCAAAATCGGTTACAATGGTGCCGCTTTTGAGCGAAATACCTAGCCACTGAAGTTCCTCACGCTTCAAATCGCAGGCGAATTCAATCTTATAGCAAATGCTGAGCCAAGCTTCATAGACTACGGGAGAGCGGGCAGACAGCTGACGGGCATCAGGCTGCTCAAACAAATAAACATATTTCCCTCCATCTCGTGCGGCTTCAAAAATTTGATGCAGCCGACGGCTTCCATATCGAAGCTCCTCCTGCAAAATACGTCCAGGTCCTAATTGTGGTAACGTCGGTACATGACCGAAGTAACGCCCCATGACCTGATCCTGTGCTGCGTTGCCTGATGCTGGAGTTGGTGGCGTATGATCGGCTAAACGTTCCTGTTCTGTGCGATAGGCTTCCCCATCAAAGATGAAAGTGAAGGACATCGTCTGCGCTGGAACGCCAGTACGCTCTACGTATCCCCAATAGTAGGGGCGGTTTGTTAGGGCTTTATCCGCTTCTGGAGAAAGCTTGACGGTTACATGGTGGGGCGACCTCTCGATGACACTACATCCGGTAGCTTCCAGATAGGTGTGGACAAAGCGCTGGACTTGCTGTGCATTCATGGTCAAACTAGCGACCTCCTTTCACACTGCGTCGAGCTTTGCCTGGAGGAACCGTATT
>NZ_WUDQ01000937.1:0-843 GCF_009827695.1 Paenibacillus sp. OT2-17
CTGCCCTCTGGGCCGGGTGTAGAGCGATTTCGGAGTATTCCCTTTTTATTGTACCGGGAATGCAGACTTGCGATCCCCAACGCCAAACAGATCAACGAGCGTCTGTCAGCCTTTTCCCCGCATCTGATTCATGTCGCTACTCCATTTAACCTTGGCCTGTATGGAACAAGCTACGCAGCCAAACACCATATTCCACTCGTCGCCTCATATCACACCCACTTTGATAAATACCTCGAATATTACAAGCTTCGCTGGCTTGAACCTGCGTTATGGAAATACATGCTCTGGTTTCACAGACATTGCGAAAGGGTATATGTCCCTTCTCAATCAACCATGGAATTGTTGCACAATAAAGGAATGGGGCAGCTCGAAATCTGGAGTAGAGGCATTGATACTGACCGATTCCAACCAAAGGTGGACCGTAATGCAGTATGGAAGAAATGGGGCGTTCATGCAGATGCATTTGTTATTTTGTATGTAGGCAGGCTTGCACCGGAAAAGGGGATAGACACGTTACTGGATTCCTATCTCCAGTTACCCGATGACGTCCGCGCAGCCTCTGTGCTGGTCATTGCAGGAGATGGTCCATTGTATAAGGTCAAAACTGCAGCGGATCTAGGGGTGCCGGAGCATGCAGTCCACTGGCTTGGTTTTGTGAAAGGGCCGGAATTAGCTGAACTCTACGCCGCAGCCGACGTATTTCTCTTCCCTTCCACCACGGAAACCTTCGGCAATGTTGTACTGGAGGCTATGGCGAGCGGTACACCTGTGGTCGGTGCCAATGAAGGCGGGGTAAAAGATAATCTAATCCATGGAAATACAGGGCTATTGTGTCCTGCTGGG
>NZ_WUDQ01000938.1:0-842 GCF_009827695.1 Paenibacillus sp. OT2-17
TCAGGGTAAAGAAGTATTAAAGCAGTACGGAGTGGCTGTACCGAACGGTAAGGTTGCCTATACGGTGGAGGAAGCCGTTGCTGCGGCAGAATCGCTTGGAAGCGCTGTTACGGTGGTAAAAGCACAAATTCATGCTGGTGGTCGCGGTAAAGCGGGTGGCGTGAAAGTTGCCAAAGGTTTGGATGAGGTGCGGACTTTTGCTTCTGAAATTTTGGGTAAGGTGCTGGTGACGCATCAGACCGGACCTGAAGGTAAAGAGGTCAAACGCCTTTTGGTTGAGGAAGGCTGCGATATTCGTAAAGAATATTACGTCGGCGTTGTCGTAGATCGTGCGACTGGACGTATCGTAATGATGGCCTCAGAAGAAGGCGGTACGGAAATCGAAGAGGTGGCTGCAGCCACTCCGGAGAAAATTTTTAAAGCGGTTGTTGATCCAGCGATTGGGCTTCAGGTGTATCAGGCACGTAAGTTGGCATATGACATTAATATTCCTAATGAACTGGTAAACAAAGCGGTCAAGTTTATGCTGGCGCTATACGAAGCTTTTGTGGACAAGGATTGTTCGATTGCAGAAATCAATCCCTTAGTCGTTACGGGTGATGGGAATGTACTGGCGTTGGATGCCAAACTGAATTTTGATTCTAATGCGTTGTTCCGTCATAAGGATATTTTGGAATTGCGTGATTTGGATGAAGAGGATGAGAAGGAAATTGAGGCATCTAAATACGATCTAAGCTATATCGCTCTGGACGGAAATATTGGTTGTATGGTCAATGGTGCGGGTTTGGCGATGGCAACCATGGATATTATTAAATATTACGGTGGCGATCCGGCCAACTTCC
>NZ_WUDQ01000939.1:0-836 GCF_009827695.1 Paenibacillus sp. OT2-17
AACAAAAGTTCTGCGCCCATAAGCGCCATACAGCGGGCCGCCTCAGGGTACCATTGATCCCAGCACACGCCTACCCCAATTTTGGCATAACGTGTATTCCATACTTTAAAACCGGTATCGCCCGGATTAAAATAAAATTTTTCCTCATACCCAGGATCGTCTGGGATATGACTTTTGCGGTATTTACCCAACACTTCACCGTCTGCGTCAATGACAGCAAGACTGTTGTAGCGCGCGTAGTTTTTCTTTTCATAAAAACTGATGGGCAGTACAACCTGTAATTCTTTGGCGATCTTCTTAAAATGGTTAACCGCCTTGTTGTGCTCCAGCTCAGTTGCATATGAATAATAATCAGACTTTTCCTTCTGACAGAAATATGGAGTCTCGAACAACTCCTGCAGCAAAATAATTTGTGCGCCCTGCGCAGCCGCTTCACGTACTAGCTTCTCTGCTTTGCTTATATTTTCTTCGATATTGTTAGAGCAGCTCATTTGAGTCGCTGCCACTTTTACTTTTCTCACTTTAGTCCTCCTTTTAGATGTTGTATCGTTCAACGCTTTAAAGCAGGCATCTGCTGGGTCGTACAGTGTACGTTACCGCCTTCACGGATGACCGCCATACCGTCTACAGTCCGAATGGTGCGATCTGGAAATACATTTGCCAGCACTTGCTCAGCTGCAAGATCGCTCTCAGCGGCAGTGCCGCCAAACACTGGCAAAATGATACCGCCATTCACAAAGTAGAAGTTAATATAGCTCAGTGTCAATCGGCTGTCTTCATAATCCACACGCGGCGGCTGACCGATCCGAATCACTCCCAGCTTACGGCCTTGGGCA
>NZ_WUDQ01000093.1:0-11443 GCF_009827695.1 Paenibacillus sp. OT2-17
CAAATACCGGCCGGCCGACTCCACGTGCGGGCGCTGTTCGCCTGTATGAAAAAATGATGGAAAATGCCCGCAGATTGAGTGAAATGGGAATGTTCATTTCAGCTGAATCCATGATTAATTATCGGACACACACGAAGCTGGAGGGCATTCATCAGTTAATCAACGAAATGGGATGCCGACGGCATGAAGTTCATCCAATGTATGCGTCGAATTTTGCCTCTGCTTTGCCTGTGCTTTCACTCGACGATATGCGAAACTCTATCCATAAGCTGCTGGATGTACGTAATCAGGACATGTGGATGTTGTTTGGGACATTACCGTTCTTTGCTTGTTCGGATCGGGAAGAAGACCGTAAACTGCTTCGCCGCTTGCGTCAGGAACCGAATATTACGGTGCGTAATGATCCAGACGGAAGAAACCGTGTGAATGTGAATATGTTCACGGGTAGCGTGTATGTGACGGATTTTGCAGACATTCCGGCTTTCGGAAACATTCAGGAAGACAGTCTGGACGATATTTTTGGTGAATGGCTGAATGAGCATCCGCTGAATCAGACTGTGAACTGTCATTGTGATGCCGCTGCCTGTTGTGGACCGAACCTGCTCGTGGCGGATATGTACTACAAAGGAATAGACTTTAAATCAAGAAAAGCATTACAATTATGAGTATTTTTGCATGATTTTAATTAGCAACTTCCAATCAATAAAATTTGGATTGAATTGCTTGCAAACCAAAAGATGCAAAATGCAAACTATAGAAATGGGGAGTTCGTATTGGATGGTCATACCGAGTTTCATTGGGGATTGCTAGCTGTGAATCTCCTCTTGGTACTGCTGCTTGTCTTTCTAAATGGTGTATTTGTGGCCGCAGAATTTTCGTTGGTCAAAATGCGCCAATCCCGATTGACGCAGCTCCAAAGCGAGGGTCATCGCCTGGCAGGCTATGCGCTGAAGGTGAACCAAAAGTTGGATGCTTATCTGTCCGCCACCCAATTGGGCATTACGCTGGCTTCATTGGGCCTAGGTTGGATTGGAGAGCCAGCAATATCCGGCTACCTGATAGAGCCACTCATGCACAAACTCGGTGTAACTGACGGTACACTGATTACAACGGTATCCGTTATCGTCGGATTTTGCGTAATTACCTTTTTGCATATCGTATTGGGGGAACTGGCGCCAAAGTCCTTAGCGATTCAGAAGACCGAAGGTGTGGCGTTGTTTTTATCGGCGCCTTTGCTGCTTTTTTATAAGGTCTTTCTGCCTGTGATCTGGGTACTGAATGCTGCGGCAAATTTACTGTTGCGTGCATTCGGCATTCAGCCGGCGAGTGAAGCCGAAGCGGCTCATTCGGAGGAAGAGATTCGTATATTGATGAATCAGAGCGCCAAAAGCGGTGTGATTGATAAGGACGAAATTAAGCTGATGGATAATATTTTTGATTTTTCTGACTTGCTTGCCCGCGAAATCATGCTGCCGCGTACAGATATGGATTGTTTGTACACGAATTTGTCGTTTAAGGAAAATCTCAAGATTATCAGCGAGACCAAGCATTCCCGTTACCCGGTAGCGGTTGAGGATAAAGACCAGATTATCGGTTTTGTCCATATTACGGATCTTCTGCTAGCTGAGCAGGGAGAGCAACTGGATCTGGCTTCGGTGGTACGTCCTATTTTGAATGTGCCGGAGTCCATGGAAGTGAGTCACGTGCTACGCCTTATGCAGAAAAAACATTTCCAAATGACTCTCGTGGTAGATGAGTACGGCGGAACGGCCGGGCTGCTGACAGCGGAGGAAATTTTGGAGGAAATCGTCGGGGATCTCTATGATGAATTTGAGGATGAACGCCCGAGCGTGGAAATGAAGGAGAACTTCATCTCTGTGGACGGTCGTATGCTCATTGAGGATGTCAATGATTTGACTGGAGTGAATATTGAAGACGACGAGGTGGATTCCATCGGGGGATGGCTGTTCAAGGAATTGGAAGGCATTCCGGTGAAAGGGAAGAAAATTGAGTTTTATAACCTTACCTTTGAGGTGGAGGAAGCAACAAGGCTTCGCATAATGAGAGTGAAGATTCACCGCAAGCCTGAGCCTGTGATTGAAGATGAGCTTTCTACCGATTGATTCCTGATCCACAGAGATAGGTAAGATCAGTTGAGGTATGTAAGTTATTATAGAGTGCTGAAGAAAGAGCCTTTAGATCCACGTACCGTGGTTTTAAAGGCTCTTTTTTGATTAGAAACAGTTCTATAGTTATTTTCTTTGAACAATTATTTTTATCTGTGATTTTTTGTTCGAGACTTGGGCGATGCGGCATATGTTGAATAGTAAAGCAGATGGATCAATCAAAGGAGGTCCCGGCCCGTGAAATTTCCACAGCAAGGTGAGTATGCCCCGTTTGTCGGCCCGTTCGATCCGTGTCCACCCGTCCTGTGCAAGACTTATGTGCTTCCGCCAAACTTATTTGTACAATTTCAGCCCCCTGGTCTACCGCAATTCAGTCCAGATGAGGCGCTGACGAAGGGGACACTATGGCCTCTACTTTACAGCCCTTATGAGCCTATGAGAAACCAGGGGGGAGGCGAATAGAATGGAGAATCCAAAACAGGGTCAGTCCCCAAACCCATTCCAACAGCAAATTCAGCATGAGAGTGGGTATCAACAGCCGAATCCATATCAAAGCCCTTATTCAAATCCGTATTCATACCAGAACCAGTATCAGAGCCAAGCTCAGGACTATAGTCAAGCCGGAAACCCAGCCCAAGGCTGCACGCCCCAAACCAAGCCGGGTGATGCCCAGTTTTATGCGCTGTTGGAGAAGCTTCAGGCGGTAGATTTTGTATTGGTGGAACTGAATTTGTATCTCAATACACACCCGGATGATTTACAGGCTATCGAACAGTTCAATAAGCTGACGCAGGAAAGAACGGCGATTGCTAACGAGTACCAGATCTTATATGGGCCTTTACAAAATTTTGGCCGTGCCTATTCCAAGTATCCTTGGGAATGGAACCAAACTCCTTGGCCGTGGCAGGTCTAGGTAGGTACAACCTTTTATAAAGGAGGAACATGAATGTGGGTATATGAGAAAAAACTGCAATATCCCGTACGTGTCAGCAAATGTGATCCTCATATGGCCAAACTGCTTATGGAGCAGTATGGTGGAGCGGATGGCGAGCTGGCGGCGGCTTTGCGGTATCTGAATCAGCGGTATACGATTCCGGATAAGGTTATCGGCGTACTTAATGATATAGGTACAGAAGAATTTGCGCACCTCGAAATGATTGCGACTATGATTTACAAGCTGACCAAGGATGCGAGTGTAGAGCAAATGAAGGCAGCCGGGCTGGGGGAATATTATGCGGCGCATGATCATGCGCTGTATTACCAGAGCGCAGGCGGAGTTCCTTTTACAGCGACCTATTTTCAAGCCAAGGGTGATCCAATTGCGGATTTGTATGAGGATATTGCGGCAGAAGAAAAGGCGAGAGCTACATATCAGTGGCTGATTGATTTAACCGATGATGTGGATTTGCAGGATAGTCTGAAGTTTCTGCGTGAACGCGAAATAATCCATTCGCTCCGTTTCCATGAGTCTGTGGAAATTTTGAAGGGGGAAAGAGACCGGAAGAAAGTGTTCTGAGAAAATGATACACAAGGTCTCTTGGTGAGCTTAAGCTTGCAGGAGACTTTTTTCTTTTGAAGTCATCTAAGCTATGAAATGGTCGTTCCCAAGGAGTAGCAATGGGCATTTGTATATATGAGGGGGCAAAAATAAAAGCCCCCAAAAATTGCAGGCTGTCAGCCCGGGTATCGTGCCGAGCACATATCGGCATGATGACTAAAAGGCCGGCTACATTAAACGACCTTCCCTGGCGTGTCTTTCTGATCCCTATTGCTTCAGTTGTGCAAAATATTGCTCGTTATATAACACGCTTGGATGGGTAGGATGGTGCAACTGAGCGATGCGATGATGCGATTTTGCCTTTTCGATGTCACCGATTCGGTCGTAACACAGGCATAATTGCAAGTGTGGAAACCAGGTATAGTACGAGGAATTGGTTAAGGCCATCACATCTTGTGGAGGCTCTATCAGCGTCGCCTGACGAAACCAGTAAATGGCTTGAGTATACTGCTCATCTTCAATGAACAAATTGCCAAAGGCACAGCAGAACTGTGCGCGTGGTACATCAAGGTTAAGTGTGCGAAGCAGAGCCATACGCTGCTCCTGTTTTTGACCCTGGTGAGCGTAGCAATCCGCTAGCTTAAAGCAAGCAGCAATCCGATCTTCAATCCATCCGAGATCTAGACCCAGATAGTGTTTGTACTGCTGGATGGCTTCTAGTATGCGTCCGTTATCATAAAGTTCATTAGCGAAGTAGTAGTGATCTCGTTCAGAAAATGCGGTGCCTTGCTCCCGATGCTTGAGATAGATATGCAAATTACGATCAGTGTAAGCACGTGTCTTTTTATGAGTCACCGCCATATTACTGTGAAAGGTACTGCCTGTCACATTCAGGAATTCGTGAACAAATCCGATCCATCTGAAGTTACGATCACGTCGCACCATTCGGTTTCTTTTGAGCTTATGCAGCGGCTGCCCCTGTTCATCTACAGATAGCACATAATCCATCGTAATGCTGTCATACGAGACGGTGGCTTGTTTTTTCCAGTCGAGAAATGCCAGTCGGTCTTGCTCTTCTAGGATGTCGTCGGCATCCAGCCAAAATTGATATTCCTGTGTTGCCTGATCAAACGCATAATTGCGGGCTGCGGAAAAATCATCACACCATTCAAAAGGGTATATCCGAGCGTTGAACGATGCAGCTACCTCTTGGGTACTGTCGGTAGAGCCAGTATCAACGATAATGATTTCATCTACCAGGTCATGGACTGATTTCAGACAGGTATGAAGTGCTTCTTCTTCATTTTTGACAATCATACATAAGCTGACAGTTACCATGCTCTTTGTCCCTCCCAAAAAACTTGATATAATCTCCATTTTATGTAGGATAGCTTGCTCATTATGTAGTAATTCCGATGGAGCATTTAGAGGATGTGTAATGATCATAAATTCAAACTTGCTCTAATAAATTAGAAAATCAAAGTCTGATATGAAGGGGGAGGAGATTGTGCGAAATTCGATATTATCAAGTGCGACCGGGAAATAAATTTGATGGCTAAATGTAGTTGGAAAACAGGTGAAAAACAGAAAAAAGGCAGTTAACTGGATCTTAAGGTTGTATTTTTGTATTGATGTCGTTTTCATTGATATTTCCAGGTGTAAGTCCATTCCTACCACGCTCACTCCCATATCGCTTGGTCGCAATTATGGTATGCCTTAGGACATGGAGGGAGAACGGTTTATGAGGCTTCTACCTGATGGAGGCGTTGAATCATGCGTATACTAATCGGTAGCCCGGTGCACCAGAAACCGGAAACATTGTCTTTATTTCTTCAAGCTTTGGAGCGACTGGAGGCACCTGACGTGCTGCCCGATTATTTATTTGTCGATGATAATGACAATCCGACTTCAAGCCAATGGCTTGCCGATTTTTCCAATCGACTGCCAGGCAGGGTTTTGCCCTTGTTGACAGGCTCACAGCAAGTGGAGAACCGAAGTGATGAGCACACTCATTATTGGCCGCCTGCCCTCGTCTGGAAAGTGGCTGATTTTAAAAATCGCCTTATTGATTATGCACTTCAGCATAATTATGACGCGCTGTTTTTGGTCGATTCAGACCTGATTCTCCATTCCCGTACCTTATGTAAACTGGTAGAGGCGGAGAAGGATATTGTATCTGAGATTTTCTGGACACGCTGGCAGCCGGAGGGGCCTCTATTGCCTCAGGTGTGGGTTAGTGATGAATATAATTTGTTCCATCGTGAAGAAGGCGAAGTGTTGTCGGCAGAGGAGCGAGCGCAACGCGAGTTGCATTTCATACACCAATTGCACGTTCCTGGTTTGTACGAGGTGGGTGGTCTAGGCGCTTGCACCCTAATCCGCAGACGTGCACTGGAAGCAGGGATTCACTTTGGTAAAATCAAAAACGTTTCCTATTGGGGAGAAGATCGACATTTCTGTATTCGGGCAGCTGCATTTGGATTTCCACTTTTTGTGGATACACACTATCCGGCGATGCATCTGTACCGGGAAGCGGATAGAATAAAGGCAGAGCAGCTACTATTCACCCTAAAGTATTTTACAACGAGTGGTGTTCATACGGACCATTCAGAACATTTAGCATATCTGGATCACTCCGATACTTCTACTAACTCTCCTGCCTTCAATCATTCTGCATCATCAAGTCCCTCTAAGTTCTCTGAACCTCCTGTTATACCTTATGATCTCCGTGAGTCAGCTGTCTTTGCCAAGTACACTGCAGATTCTTTTGCTGTACCACAAACATTCTCTGGTCCACGACAAAGTGAACTTCATACGCCGCCTGTCTCCAAACCCAAATTGACGCTGACCATGACGGTATACAATGAGGCAGATCGCAAGCTCATTGACGTGCTGCGGAGTCATCGGGAATATATTGATGAAGCGGTCATTATTGATGATGGCAGTCAGGATGATAGCGGAGAGTTGTGCCGTGAGATCCTGAAGGGAATCCCATTGCGTTTAATACGCAATGAAACAGCTTCTTTTACCAATGAATTAGAGCTGCGAAAACAGCAGTGGAGAGAGACGTTGGCATCCTCTCCCGAATGGATATTAAACATGGACGCTGACGAAATGTTCGAATCCCGTTTTGCTCAAGGGGTACATTCGTTGTTAGCGGGAACGAAAGCGGATACGATTTGTTTCAGGTTGTTTGATATGTGGACTTCCACGCATTATCGCGATGATGATTATTGGCAGGCTCATCAGTATTACCGTCCTTTTTTAATTCGATATAAGGAAGGGTTTTCTTATAAATGGAAGGAGCAGTCCTTGCACTGTGGGAGATTTCCCGAAAATGTGCTTGACCTACCCAGTGAAATCAGCAACTACCGCATCCAGCATTGGGGATGGTGTACACCTGCTATTCGCATGGCCAAATTTCAGCGATACCAGTTGCTTGATCCAAGTGCTCGTTATGGCTGGAAAGAGCAATATGAATCTATTTTGGACCCGAACCCCCGACTCACGCTTTGGGTAGATCAGGACAACATAAATGCAGAAAAAGAAACTGCACCAGAGTATGAAGCTGCCGATGATGTGAACGCCATGGATGTTGCTGAGATTGCGAGTGTCCAGGTTATTAATAATTCCGACCTACAAATAAAAAGTGAAACAAAGGACTTACTTTATAGTAAATGCAAACTGTGTGGCTCATCCGACACGGCAGTATTTCATAGCTATGAACGCTTTACCTTGATGGGATGCGGCTCCTGCGGATTGGTTTTTCGTAATGATGTGGATCATATACAGCCAGAGGATATGATTGCAAAAATTTATAATGCCGAATGGGTTGCTATGCGGGATAGTGCAGCAACTTCAACTTATGGAGATCATGCCCTTTTGGACTCATGCTGCTGGATATGTTCAGTACCGGTAAAGGAAAATTGCTTGAGATTGGATCAGGTACCGGAGAATTTATCCATGCTGCCCTTCAAGCCGGCTGGGATGCAGTGGGCATTGAACCTTCCATAGACTCGCGTGCTTACGCCAAATACAAATATGACGTGGATTTATTGCCGGGTTACTGGGGCGATGAAGCCGAAGAAGATACTCAAACCGAAGAAGCACATGAAATACAGGAATTGAATGAAGAACAAGAAGCAGAAGAAGATACTGACTTAGCACTGGATCATAAATACGAGGCCGTAGCATGCTGGCATGTGTTGGAGCATATTGCGGACCCTGTTACATTTTTGACAGATTTAGGCGAACAGCTTCAACCTGACGGAACGTTATATATTACGGTGCCCAACAAAAACTCGTTCACCAATGAGGCTTATGGTGTTTATTCGCCTTTATTTACGGAGGAAGATCATTTGTATCATTATTCTGAGCACACGCTTGCGCTCTTACTAGCAAAGTCTGGCTTCCGCCCAGTGGCTATGTTCACCCGCCAACTTCCCTCTGGTTTGGATGCCCTGCTGCAAGCCCATCCTTTGTACGGTGAGCTTGCCTTTACGGAGCAAATGGGATTGTTAGCCAAACTTCAAGGCGAGAAACGGGGTCATGAACTGTGCTGTGTCGCAAGAGTAATTTAATCATCCCTAAAAGGAGGCAGCATCCATGAACATGTCTGACCCGTATCTGTCTCGCTTTTTTGTATATTCTGATCCCAGCTCCTCCAGCATGATTTACAGACTCCCCCAAAGCTGGTGGAGTCGCCCCTATGAGTATGAGTGGTGTCTTCAATTTATGTCTGGGCAAGATACAGTGCTGGACGCAGCATGTGGAATCCCACATCCATTCAAATTTGAGTTGGCCCGCCGTTGCGCTCAGGTCTATGCCTGCGATCTGGATATTCGGATCATTTCCGTGGATGCCATTTTGGCCGAGGTGCGGCGGGATATCGGAGAGGAGGCTGCCGAGCGCATTCAGGAGATTTTGCCAGTTCGGCTCCACTCCGCACATGCCAATCTGACGGCTCTGCCCTATGAGGATGCCAGTTTTGACAAAATTGTATGTATTTCGGTGCTGGAGCATTTAACACCTGATGAATCTTTGGCAGCCTTACGTGAATTTCACCGGACCTTACGCGATGACGGAATGCTTCTGCTGACGTTTGATTACCCTACAGTGGACCTGTCAGCGATGGAGCAATGGATAGAGCAGGCGGGATTTTCGTATTGGAATGGTGTGGATCTCAAGCTTCCACGGGGTGCTTTACACACGGATATGTGGGGTGGTTTGCATTGTTTCAGGACTGTTTTAAAAAAATATAAGAGTTAGCGGTATGCGCAATGAGGTTTACACGGACCTCTCTTATTGCTTATCATGAGAGGGGTTAGAGTTGTAAACCTACATAGGAAAGGAATGACTGATAACTACATGAACAATGCACCTGTGTTGAAGAAACCTGAGGCTATGGTATTTGATATGGACGGTACACTTTTTCAGACGGAGACGCTATTGCTTCCTGCGTACCACAAGCTGTTTGATACGCTGCGCGCCGAAGGGCTTTATGAAGGAGAGACTCCTCCCGAGGAGCTTATTTTGAATAGTTTGGGCATGCTGCTGGATGAAATCTGGAGAAGAGTGATGCCGGAAGCCAGCGAAGCGGCCCATAGAAGAGCGGACGAGCTGCTGCTTCAGCTGGAACTGGAAGGATTGAAGAACGGAAGTCATGCCCTGTATCCACATGTAAAAGAAACACTCCAGACCCTTCATGAGCAAGGTGTTCGATTGTTCGTAGCCAGTAACGGGCTGGAGGACTATGTAAAGGGGATCGCTGCTGCGTATGAAATGGTTCCCATTTTTGAAGGACTGTACAGTGCTGGGGAGTACAGCACGCTTTCCAAAGTGAATTTGCTGGAAATTCTGTTGAGCAAGCACGATATTTCGAACGTATGGATGGTAGGAGATCGTTCCTCAGATGTGGAAGCAGGCAAAAAGAACGGACAGACGGTGATCGGTTGCGCTTATGCTGGATTTGGTGTGAACGATGAGTTGAAGGGGTCCGATGCGATTATTACAGACTTTACGCAACTGCTTACACTTTATAAAAACGCCGAGTAACTGTGAAACACAGGTAATTGGTTATAAATAGGCTCGACGCACCATATAATTAAAACATGCTGGTACTGTCGGGCAGACGAAAAAAGAAAGGAAGGCAGCCACTTTACGTGGAGCCTTCCTTTGTCTTATTCTCTGTCTTATTCTCTGTCTTATTCTCTGTCTTATTCTCTGTCTTATTTTCTGCTTTATCTTCTGTTTTATCTTCTGCTTTGTAGTCCGTCTGAGGCTTAGGATTAATTTGTGTGTGGTAGACCCACAAAGCATATTCCATGGGCTTGGCGATGGAACGGCGATAGGTTTCTTTTTCACCAATACGTGAAAAGACCTCACGGGCTGGCTTCGGGTTGACTTCCAGCACGTATATATGACCGTCCTTATTAATTGCCAAATCGAGCGCAAGCTCGCACAATGCCCCGTAGCTTTCTTCCAGATATGCAGCGATGTCCAGTCCGAGTTTTTCCCCTTGCTTGATGATTTTCTCTCTATGGCTTTCATCACGAATCCATTGCGTCAGCAATTGGCTCATCGGTACCGCCTTGCCTCCACCATGCAGGTTGGAAGTGACACTCCGATGTGCCCCGATTCGCCCGGCACATCCGGTTAGCTCCCATACTCCTTGGCTATTTTTCTGTACCAGCATACGGTAATCATGGACTCTGCCATTCGGCAACTGCACAGGAATGCCTTCCTGAACAATGTAGTTATCCATGTTCCAGCTGCTCAGACGCGGCTCCAGACGGTCTAGACGTACCCGCTGCTGGGGAATAATATGGCGTTTGCGATTGCGGCCCTCAATCAGATACAGGCCTCCTTGCTTGTTAACAGGTTCAATACGTAAAATGCCGCGGCCTCCCGTACCGTTAATCGGCTTGAGGTACACTAGTGAATTCTGTTTAAGCATCCGTTTTACACTATGAAATCCACTGAACAGCTCTGTTGCAGGCAAATGGGCGCGAAAGGCAGACCTCCTCGCAAGCTGCTGATGAATGACCCACTTGTTACTCAGCGGTCGGTTTAAATATACAAGGTCTGTGTATTGCAATCGGAACTGCTTCAACTGACGATATCGCTCACTGCGCTGTACCCGGCAACGGTCGAAAATCATATCTGGAAACTCTCGCCATTTTCGGGTCCATTTTCCGCTGTGTGGATCATAGATTTGGGCAAGGAGCAGCCTGCGATCCTTGTGGACATCTGCAGGAGTGAATACATATATATCCAGTCCCAGCCTTTTCCCTTCTGCAATCATGCGCTCATATATGTCGCGCTCCTCCAATTGCTTCTTGTTGTTCAAATACAAGGTCATGATGCCTAGGACAGGTTTTGGCACAGCATTCCACCTTCCTCTGCCGTCTGCTTATCTTGGGATAACTCCCCGTGAAATATCAGCGTGGGTTTCCCGGTCGGTCCAGTCGTCATTTCGTGCGCAACAAGTCCAGCGCGGAAACAGGTTTTGAGACTGGACATATTGTCGGCGGCTACGCTGCACGTCAGACGGCGCAGCTGTTTGAGCTGGGCGGACAGCAGTCTAGCGCCCAGTCTGCGGCCCCGGTAAAGCGGACGAACAATTACGATGCAAGCATCCTTCCCGTAATTCAGAGCGAGGGAAAATCCCGCAATCCGCAGCCCCTTCTCCGTGCGCACATATGCGCACAGGAGGGAGGAGCCAGGGGTGTTCAATAGCTCGGGCGTTAAAACTGCCAACTGCCGCAGAGCATTACGAGTAATGCGCATGCCCCCTGAACTGCGGGCCAAAAACAGCAAC
>NZ_WUDQ01000940.1:0-833 GCF_009827695.1 Paenibacillus sp. OT2-17
CTGCATCCATGAACCTGGAAACGTGTAACTCTCCCTCTATATGCAGTTGACCTGATACATGATACGCTGCACCTCCACCCAGTTGATCCAGCACATACATTCTTTTTTGAGCGGGAGATACCGGATAAAAGGGCTGTAAATCTGCCCGAACAAGCGGCTCAAACTTTCGCTTTCGTCCTCCTTTTACATGTGCCGCCAGTTGTGCAATCGTTTGCAAATGTAAAATTTGTACCAGCGGAATATATACTTCGAATTCCTTGTTAATTCTGCTTAGAAGAACAGTCGCTTTTAAAGAGTCTCCACCCATTTGAAAAAAATTATCGTTGTATCCGATATCAGATACATTCAAAACTTCCTTACATATAGATATCAGTTTGTCCTCAGTCATATTGCCGTCAGAAACCTGCTTCTGCGAGTCCTCTATCCTGATATTTTCTGGTTTCGGCAATAATTGAAAATCCGGCTTCCCATCAGCCAAAAGAGGGATGCTATCCATCAGAACCCAAAAACGAGGTTGCCCATAATCAGGAAGTATTGAGCTAACACTCTCTTTCAGCTTCGCTATATCCCACGAATTAGAATTATTGTCCACTATATAAGCCACTAGATACGAAGAGTTACTGCTCTCACCGTCTTTCCGTACCGTCAAAACACAGGCATCCAAATCCAGTGCTTGCAAAAGATGTTTCTCTATCTGCTCAAGATTCACGTGATGCCCGCGAATAAGAACATCTCGGTTGGCTGCACCGATATGTCGAATTCTCCCTCCAACCTCGATATAAGCCCATTCCAACGTCGTTCCCAGTAAACCAGCGGATGTGGCCAAATATACT
>NZ_WUDQ01000941.1:0-829 GCF_009827695.1 Paenibacillus sp. OT2-17
TGGCAAACTTGTTGGCCGTTGATGATGAACCCGCCGTTTTGGCACTCCTTCAAAATATTTTGCAGAAAGATGGCCATGTTGTCACGGTGGTCTCCGACTCCCCACAGGTTCTCACTATGCAGCTTGGAGCCTTTGACCTCATCCTGCTTGACGTGATGATGCCTACCATGGACGGGTTCACACTCTGTCGGGAAATTCGCAGCAAAATAGACTGCCCGATCCTGTTCCTCACCGCAAAATCCATGGAGAACGATGTGATGTTAGGGCTTGGGGAAGGGGCGGACGATTATATTGTCAAGCCGTTTGGTGCTGGAGAGTTGCGCGCAAGAATCAACGCCCATCTCAGACGGGAGAATCGTGAACGGCGTAATGTATTCTGCATCGGGGAAGTTCATTTCAATCTGTCCGGCAAGGAAATCACCGTTCAGAATGTTGTAGTCCCGTTTACCAAAAGCGAATATGAGATATGTAAGTTTCTAGCCCTGAACTGGGGACAGGTGTTCCCTAAAGAGCAGATTTACGAAGCTGTCTTCGGCTTGGATGGGGACAGCGATTCCGCCACCATCGTGGAGCATATTAAAAATATCCGAGCCAAGCTTGGCAAAGTAGAGGTTTCGCCAGTGGAGACGGTTTGGGGAATCGGGTACCGATGGAAGTAACCAAAGTACAGCAAGCATGCAAGACAACCAAACTACGAACCATTTTTCTGGGTTATTTAGTTATGTTCTGTATCGGGACGATTGCGCTCGCTCTGTTCCTGGTTCTCATCTTCTATGTCCTGATGTCTTGTGGGACCATTCTCCCCGCGAACTATGCTGAGAATCAGGTG
>NZ_WUDQ01000942.1:0-826 GCF_009827695.1 Paenibacillus sp. OT2-17
CAATATGCAGGGAACTACTTGTCTCGTAAATTTCTACGGCGCTAATGGGAGCAGAGTATTATACATAACGATTAAAGGGGAAATGAAAATGAAAAAAATATTTCGCTTGGGTTTACTGGCTATTCTTAGTGTAGCGGTTCTATCTGCTTGCTCAGCTAACGGTTCGGGCTCAAATGCAAATGAAAAAGTACATGTTAAAATCGGGGTTTCAGGATCTGAGGACACGTATTGGGATGTGCTCAAGAAGAAAGCAGAGGCCAAAAATATTGAAATTGAGCTGATCAGTTTCTCGGATTATACATTACCCAATAAGGCGCTCGCCAATAAAGAGGTAGATTTGAACTCCTTTCAACATTTGGCCTTTCTCAGTCAGTTTAATGTAGAAAATGATGTGAATATCGTCCCTATTGGTGCAACGATTATCGCTCCGATGGCATTGTACTCTGAAAAATTCAAAAACGTATCGGATATTCCTGACGGCTCCAAAATTGCTATACCGGATGATCCGTCCAATCAGGGACGGGCTTTAAAACTTCTCCAGTCTGCAGGGCTGATTAAGTTGAAGCAGGATGCGGGCCTGTATCCGACCACGGATGAAATAGAAGGGAATCCTAAAAAGCTGGAGATTGTCCCAGTTGTCGCCCAGCAGACGCCGCGCGTCTTGTCTGATGTAGCCGCTTCAGCTGTGAACAGCGGTGTTGCTACAGATGCCGGGCTCAAGCTGGATGGAGCCATCTACAAAGATGATGCAAGCAGCGAAGAAGCGAAGCCATATGTGAACGTGTTTGCTGCACGTGCGTAGGATAAGGATAATGCGACTTACAAA
>NZ_WUDQ01000943.1:0-824 GCF_009827695.1 Paenibacillus sp. OT2-17
ACTTCGCCTGGTTTAGGGGCACGGAAATCATACAAAATCTCATTTACAATGACGCGTTCTCCGGTATGAAAGTTAGGCTGCATCGACGGGCCATCCACAATAAACGGCTTAAAGAGAAGCCAGCGGATTAAAAAGACAAGCACTAACGCAATAATGATGGCCTTGAGCCACTCAAAAATCTCATTTTTTGGTTTACGCTTGGGCGTACCATCCTGATCAGTTGGCTGCTGTACAGCTCCTTGTCCTACTTCTTGCTCCATAGCTCACTGTCCTCTCTTTACGGTCAATAATCCACAGTTCCCTATGTACGTAGAAAAAACGAAAGGAGCTTGTAACCAAGCCCCTTTCGTTATTCGTTGTATTAACGACGAATTTCTTTAATTCTCGCTGCTTTACCGCGCAGTTCACGAAGATAATAAAGCTTCGCACGACGCACTTTACCACGGCGAGCCACGTCGATTTTATCGATTTTTGGGGAATGAAGCGGGAAAGTTCTTTCCACACCTACACCGTAAGAAATTTTACGAACTGTAAAAGTCTCACTGATTCCACCACCACGGCGTTTAATTACAACACCTTCAAACAACTGGATACGCTCACGAGTTCCCTCAATAACTTTCACGTGCACTTTCAAAGTGTCACCAGGACGAAAGTTAGGCAAATCTTTACGCAGTTGTTCTTCAGTGATCGCTTGGACGATATTCATCTATGACTCCCTCCTTCCGTACAGGTGTTCATGCTTCTTCTGGAAACACAACCGTTTCCTTCATCATCCACAGAGGACCACCGTATTACACACAACAGATGTATTGTATCATGGAGGA
>NZ_WUDQ01000944.1:0-821 GCF_009827695.1 Paenibacillus sp. OT2-17
GTCAAGCCGATAAACTCCCTTTTAATTGCTACGCCGAGCCCCGATGCTGTCTGATTCCCCAAATTCAACGTATTGAGTGTGTTCGACCTGTAAAAAACGTAAAAGCAAATGATAAGCACCCACGGGAGCAGCACCATAATATAGCTCCAGTCGTCCCCCCACAGGTCTCCAGCCTGCCATCTCAGAGCAAAGTCATACTGTTGCTTGTCTAGCCGGAGTGTCAACATCAGAGATAATGCGCTGTAGCCACTGCCCATAGCGACACCGGTTAAAATTAAGCCCGTAGGCGAGATGTCTCTTCCCCGCCTGAAAGCAAACATAAAAATCAAAAATGCTGCCGTAAGGCCGCCTGCAAAAGCCAGCCCAGGAAGAAGAATAGGCGATAGCAATCCTTCACTAGCGAACAACGTAATATACATAAGTACAAATAACCCTGAGCCTGAGCTGATGCCGAGTGTCCCCGGGCTGGCCATGTCGTTTTTGAGCAAGCTTTGCATAATACAGCCTGATATCCCCATGCCAATACCTACCAATATAGAAAGCACAATACGTGGCAGTCGAAAGTCAAACACGATCAGGTTCTGTTTGCTCGTTCCTTCGCCAATGATGACCTTGAAAACTTCGAGTGGAGAAAGGTTCATTTTCCCAACATTCATACTGAGTACAGCCACTAGCAGCGTCAGCACTACTAACAGTAAAATAATGCTAATCCCCCTGGTATTACGGGACAGTTTCAACTAAACTCCCTCCTCTGCTTGCGCACAAGGTAGAGAAAATAGGGTACGCCCACCAAGGCAAAAATAATGCCAAGGGGTGTTTCG
>NZ_WUDQ01000945.1:0-813 GCF_009827695.1 Paenibacillus sp. OT2-17
CCTATGTTCGTTATGATAGCTACATCTGGTTGGGCAATATTAGCCAGCAGACGAATCTCTCCACGTCCACTCATGCCCATCTCCAGAATGAGAATATCTGTATCCTGCGGCATGGACAGTACAGTTAAAGGCAAACCGATATGATTGTTATAATTCCCTTCGGTTTTGTGTACTTTAAAAGTCGTGCCCAGCAGAGCGTTTACGATGTCTTTCGTTGTCGTCTTGCCGTTGCTTCCCGTGATCCCAACGACAGAAACGCCGGTTTCGCGTAAGTATGCAGCTGCTAGATGCTGAAGGGCTTCTAGCGTATCCTCTACCTCAATAGCGTTCTCAGCCGGAGGTGCTCCATGATCCTTTTGCCATAAAAATGCAGCTGCACCTGCCTCGCTTACGATCTGCTGCACATAATTATGCCCATCAAACCGTTCGCCCACGAGTGGAACAAACAACCCTTGGCTCTGCGGCCTGCGAGAATCTGTAAAAACGCCTTCGACCATCTGTTCGGTGTCCGCTTCTCCGTGAAGTATTCCTCCACACATAGATGCAATCTGACCGATTGTTCTTTTCATCACTTGGATAAACCCCTTATCGCTTCTTTGGCTACGATGCGGTCATCGAATTCATGCACCGTTTTTCCGATCAACTGGTAAGTCTCATGACCTTTTCCCGCAATCAATACTACATCGTCAGGGCTTGCCATTTCAACAGCTTTATGAATTGCAGTTCTGCGATCCACGATCAATTCGTATCGTTCTGCGGGTACACCTTCGTCGATCAACCCTTGTTCGATGTCTTTCAAAATCACTTTCGGGT
>NZ_WUDQ01000946.1:0-813 GCF_009827695.1 Paenibacillus sp. OT2-17
CGCTGAACCGCCAATTCCATAATGTAACAGTTGAAGCCATGGCTTTCGGAGAGGGGGATCTCGGCCTGGATAAAGGAGGAGACTCCTTCATTAAGCTGAATAAAGCAGGAGATCTGAACGTGTTCTGCTTCCCTCCGGGCAGCGGCTTCGGCATCGGTTATCGAGAGCTCGCAAGCAGGCTCGACGGCCGGTTCGTGCTCTACGGCATTGATTTTATCGACGATGCCGTCGATTACAAGGCCATGCTGAACCGTTATGTGGACGAGATCGTCCGCATCCAGCCGGAAGGACCTTACGTGCTGCTCGGCTACTGCTTCGGAGGCAACCTGACGTTCGAGGTAGCCAAAACGATGGAGAAAAGAGGGTATTCCGTAACGGACGTGCTCATGGTGGACTCGTGGATTAAGGACGCGCTGACGCCTTCCGAAACGTCGGAGAAAGAGCTTGAAGAAATGCTTGCTGATTTCGACGAAGAAGAGAAGGAATTAATGAGCAACCCGCTCGTGCGGGAGCGGGTTCATCGGAAGGTCAAAGCGACCTTGGCGTACGAAGCGCAGCTTATTAATTCCGGCACGATCCCGGCCCGGATTTACGAACTGATTGCGAAGGACAGCGAAGCGTTCCGCTTGAAGTACCAATTGCCTTCCTGGCGGGGGGCAACGACGCAAGCTTATGCCGATTACCGGCTGGAGGGCGCGCACGAGGAATTGCTGGAACTCGCGCGCGTGGAAGAAACGGCCGTCGTCATCCGGGACATCTTAGAGCAAGTCAAGCGGCAAATCGAAGCGGAGGCCGGGGTACTGCATGGAAGCT
>NZ_WUDQ01000947.1:0-810 GCF_009827695.1 Paenibacillus sp. OT2-17
TGCAAAAGATGTAATCCAAAATGGCCGGACAGGAAGGTTGCATCATCGATATCATGAATGAGATTTCCGTCCAGATACATCTTTATATTTGTTCCAAATGTGCTCACTTTTAAATCATGCCTTTGATAAGTATCCAGCGTTACTGTGGTTTCAGCCAGAACCGTTTTATTCCCGTCTTCCATTTTCACAATTTTCACTTTATCGTTTAAAGCATCGATACTCGCCATATATCCATTTTTCGCATCAGCATCCGTCCGGAAAACAAGTGATCCTGTTTCATCTCCTCCCTCTGACAAATCTATAATCGCATTATATATAAAGTTGTCCCCAGTCTTACCACTTATGATAAAAGCATCATCTGCAGATGTACCGTTTTTCCCCTCCATGGTATCTTCCCACCGACCGGTTACAGCTGTCCAATTAGATAGATTGGTTGCAAAGTTAGAGGTGTTCTTGAAATTCACATTTCGGAAGGAAGCTGTTGAATTCCAGGCGGTCAGACCGTAATAACCATAATCAAATTCAGTATCCGTTTCTTTAATTACAGACTGATTATCTATAAACACCTGAATGTCATGACCATATACGTCTACCTGCACGTTGTAAGTTGATGAGGTTCCCAGGGTTAAAGACTTGCTAGCAATTTCTGTATTCGATCCATCGACATTCTTATTTAAAGTAACGACATCATTTTTGGCATCCAGGCTGACGACATAACCGTTTTTCGCATTCTTGTCAGCACGAAAAACCAGACCTCCTGAGCCTTCCCTGCCATTCTTTTTATTAAGGGTAATATCTCCCTCATAGGTG
>NZ_WUDQ01000948.1:0-809 GCF_009827695.1 Paenibacillus sp. OT2-17
TGGAAGTGCCTGCCATTCGTGCTGTATGTGGATCAGACTTTAAGACGATAACTCCTGGCATACGCCCGGCAGGTAGTGCTGCAGGCGATCAGTCGCGTGTGCTTACACCTGAGCAAGCCATTGCCCAAGGCAGCAGCTACATTGTTGTTGGACGTCCTATCACCGCAGCAGCAGACCCACGTGCCGCAGCGGAACACATTATTGAGGAGATGATACAAGTATGACCACATTCAATAGTATCCCCGAGCAAATCGCATCCCATCTGTTACGTATTCAGGCGGTGGCATTGCGCCCGCAACAGCCTTTTACATGGACATCCGGCATTAAATCGCCAATCTACTGTGACAATCGTCTGACCATGTCCTACCCGGAGGTACGCGAGCTGATCGCAGACTCATTTGCTGCCCTCATTCGTGAGCAATATCCCGAAACCGAAGTCATTGCAGGGACAGCTACAGCAGGGATTCCTCATGCGGCCTGGGTGGCGCAAAAGCTAAATCTGCCAATGGCCTATGTGAGGGACAAAGCCAAAGGACATGGGAAAGAGAACCAAATTGAAGGCCGCATCGGCGCAGGACAAAAGGTTATGGTCATCGAGGATCTCATTTCTACAGGAGGCAGCTCCATTAAAGCAGCACAGGCCGTAGCACAAGCAGGCGCTCAGCCGTTAGCGGTACTAGCTATTTTCAGCTACCAGCTAGACAAAGCGACTCAAGCCTTTGAAGAAGCAGGTGTGGAGCTGCAAAGCCTGTCCAATTATACAGCCCTGATGAACGTTGCCTTGCGTGAAGGAACTATTCAGGAAGAAG
>NZ_WUDQ01000949.1:0-809 GCF_009827695.1 Paenibacillus sp. OT2-17
CCCTCCGTTGTTTCAAGCATGTCGGATGTCTCACGAATCGAATATCCAAACACATCTCGCAGCAAAAAAACAGTTCTCTGAAGCGGAGATAAATGTTTCATTAAGGACTGCAACGCTATCTCGATTTCAAAAGATCCATGATCGGGTACGGTTACTTTCGCTTGTTCCCTATTCAATATCCGAGTGTAGACTGCTTTTCTCCGTATATCATCAATCCAGGTGTTCTTAGCAATCCGTAGCAAAAGCGCTCCGGGATTTGTATGCTCGAAGCTATTTAACTTACCTAATGCTTTTATCCAAGTGTCCTGAGCCAGTTCTTCCGCATCCCAAGTTGATTTCGTAAGCGACAGACAGTAACGTTTCAGGACCGCCTGTAATTCCTCCAAGTTCTCGATGTTTATTATATTATCTGTCATTTGTATAGAATCATCTATGCGCATAGGTCCTCTCCTCCACGGTCTTATTCTGCCCTTTCCTAGAGCAAAGCCATTTGCTACCTCCAATGTAAACGAACAAGTGGTTGTAAAAGTTACACCATTTACGTAAATCGTTTTCCCATTGAAACCTCCGTATCTTTTTACGGCCTCGGTTCGTTTACAAGGAGAAATCAACTGGAAACAGGAAATTGGGGGTATAAAAAATGAGTATTTATGTTCCTTATGTTGTCGAGCAAACCGCTCAAGGTGAAAGATCGTACGATATCTATTCCAGACTCTTAAAGGATCGTATTGTGTTTGTCGGGGCAGCCATCGATGATCATTTGGCTAACAGTATTATTGCTCAATTATTGTTCCTGGCGGCAGAAGATC
>NZ_WUDQ01000094.1:0-11319 GCF_009827695.1 Paenibacillus sp. OT2-17
TATGAGTTTTCATCAGCTATGTTACTCAAAAATTAAAGAGGCGAGTTCGGTAAAAGGTAATGATATATTGTTGGATGCCCAGAAGACTTATCCTGGTGAAGATCTCTATGATGTACAACTTCCTTGTGCTGCTTTATTCTCATTAGATTATATTACTGAAAGATACGACGCAATAGTATGTGATGAAGGCCAAGATTTTAGAGAAGAATATTGGGCACCGCTTGAGTTATTGCTAGCTGATGAAAACAAAACTCCATTTTATATTTTTTATGATGATAATCAAAACTTATATTCTAGGGTGAGTACATTTCCAGTATCTGAAGATGAAACTTTCCCCCTTTTAAAAAACTGTAGAAATACAGTGCAAGTACACGAGATATCATATAGACATTACAAAGGTGACCCAATTGACCATTCCAATATTAATGGCGAAGATATAGAGTATATAATTACCCAAAATTCTAAGAAGCAAGCGGTGAAAATACATTCTAAAATTCAAAAATTAATTTTGGATGAACAGATAGAACCCAACCAAATTACGGTGCTAATTGTCGATGCCCTACATCAAAAGGAGTATTTTGATACCCTGAAAACAAGCCTACTTCCTAAAGGTTATCAGTATACGGATATTGAGCAAAGGAATAAGAGTACGATAGTAGTAACAACGGTAAATAAATTTAAGGGATTAGAGTCTGACGTCGTTTTTTTATGGGGATTAGATTCTATTATTCTTAAAGAACAAAGAGAGCAACTATATGTAGGATTAAGTAGGGCAAAGTCAATATTAATAATAGTTGGAAACGAACAGACCTGTTTGTATTTGCAAAATTAGTGATAAATAGATTTTTCTCTATGGGTTGTTCTTGACCAAAATCGAGCCGTTTTCAAACTGAATTCGTTGCATGAAATGAGCTATGTTCCGATAGCTATAAGCTCGGCGATTCAGCAGCTTGACTGTCGCATTACTTCCAAGAGGCCATTAGATTCCACGAGCAGCAGCCGAAATGTCTTCTTTCCGCGCTTTAAGTATTTTGGACAAACGACTTACCGTGTTGAAAAGCAAACCGCTTCATCGAGGCTTCAAATCGCTTTTACGCCACCGTAAACGTTACACTTTCAGGACATATAGAAAATGCTACAGCACCTAATGTTGAATTTTCAGCATTTTGTCGACTTGCAGATGCTCGCGCACTTCCTGCCATACTTCGTTTGTGAGTCGCGCTGGATAGACGCTCAGCAGTCGTAGCGAATGCGAAAAGGCTCACTGTGCACGCTGCAGCTCAAGACTGTCGTTTTTCATCGCTGTATCATCGAATTTGTGTAACGGGATTCGATGATACAGGCTCAACACGTGAATCGCTTTGCTCATCGTAGACGCTGCCATAACACAGGCTTTTGGCACCGTGCGTTGTAAAAATCCGAGAATATCGGATTCTTTTCGTCCTTCGCAAAGGCCGAGTACCTGACGAGTGTTCAGATCAAGGATACAGATCCCGTAGATGCAGCCTTCGCGCGCAATGTCTTCGTCGCCAACACGCTTTGAGATCCAATTCGAAGGCAAAGTTGTATCAGTGTAAAACCAGCGTTTGAGCGTGTTATCAGGAAGGTTAATCTGACGGAAAAAGGTGTATAGAACGCCCGTGGCGGCAAGAGACGGCCTTTTGCTGAGACGCTTCCGTACACTTTCTCGCACAAGAATTCCGGTATGTAAACAAAAAGATTCAAAAACTCACAAATTCAACAACATACTAATAACTATAAATAATATATGTATTTTGAAAACATTGAGCGACTGAGGTAATAAAAGTTCTGAAATGAATTAGGGAAAATCTCAGTAACGTGGAACTTGATGAAATGAAAAAAGACACAGTGAAATCTTAAGTAGAAACAATTAATTGTAGTTAAAATATACAAAAAATATAATAAAATACAATAAAAAAGTCTTTAAAATACATTATAAGTTTGAAGGAAAGTATGGTAGTGAGTCTGATTTCTTCTAGAATTTTATGTGAAATTTATTGTTTTATCAAATAGGAATATCACCTAACATAATATTCACGCTGCGGACATTAGTCCTTGATCCGGCAGTCGCCGGACACCCAGCATACGCTGAGTCGTGAATACAGGAACGTTATACGACAGAATCAAAAACAATAGAAAAGAGGATCATATGATCCTCTAGATGTTAGAATTTTTCAATTCACTAAAGAGTTGTAGAGCGTCTTTGAAACCTTGTATGTAGATGCTTCTTTCTAAGATGGATTGGAGAGAAATTTGAGCATCTTCGTACAGAAAAACCGTATGTTGAAGTTGATCGGGTAACGCTTCGCGAAGCGTTCTAAAGTATCGATCTGTCTCCGAAGAAAGCTGATTGTACTCCGTATGGTACTCCAGAAGCTCAGCAAAGAGTAATTCTAAACGTATTCTTATAAGTGGCTCTGTCAATGATTCTAATGCATTAATCATATATTGTTCCTCCTTTAATTAACTTTATAGAGTTATTATATAACTTTACAGGGTTAATTACAAGGTGAATATTTGACTTTGTAGAGTTAAAACTTTGCTTTTCGTTGATGATTACTGATATGGGAGATAAGATAGAATTATGGAGGGGAAAAGATGACCGCAATCAAGTGCAATATAAGGGAACTCATGGCAGAACATCGAATAGATGATATAACAGAACTGATGGCGAAATCGGGATTGAGTCGGAATTCAATTAATAAGCTATATAGGGAAACGAATATAGAAACAACAAAGCTGGAGACTTTATTCAAGCTTTGCGATACATTTAACTGTAAATTATCTGATTTGATTGAATATCTACCTGGAGATAATCAATAGTGAGGGCACTGAATCCGTCGTATAACATAATATTCAAGCAGCGGGCTCCTTCGGAGCCTTGGTCTGCGGATGGATTTCGGGGAGGAATTTTCAGCAGACAACCCCTTCGGGGTTCATGAATACAGAAACGTTATACGCCATGTTTCTAAAGAATTAATAAAGGAGATTGTGAGATGATTTGGAACTCCCACATTTGGAAAGCGGAATTAATTAAGGAATTGAGAAATTTCAAAAAATATCTCAAACAAATAAAATTCTCAAAATATGATACTGAACACTTTGTAATGGGGCTTGAGAAGTTTCATTTTCTTTGCAGTTTTATTATTAGAAAACTTGTTGAAAATGGAAAGTTAAGTGATGAATTACTTTCTAAAAATTACAAGTGTGGAAAATATCAAAGAATACAAAATGAGAAAAAAATAGATTTGCTAAATTTTATTGATTACGGTGAATTCTACGATTTAATGAATTGTTTAAACAGTTCACTTACAATTAAACAAATGTGCAATTCATTTATACATAGTTTTATTTTCTTTCCAACGTTTGATGAAGAAAATGGAATGGAGTATACTGGAGTATTTATAAATTCTGATTTTGATAAAGATAAACATCTTTATCATATAGATTATGGAATTATTGTTGAAATGATAGATGATATAGTTAAAGACGATATTATCTCTATTCAATTCGATAGAACAAGTGTAAAAGTTAGAAGATCTAAAGAGACAATTGAAGGGTATATCGACGAAGAGAAACACGGCGTATAACACCGTATTTAAGCAGCGGGCCATACGATCCTTGGTCTGCCAGTAGCTAATACAAGGAAGTGAACTCAGACAGACAATCCTGCGAGGCTAAGTCTACGACCCGGGCGCAAACGCCCTTAAACCCCTCGGATTCGTGAATACAAGAACGTTACATGAAATATCTATAAAGAATATTTAGGCACCTATTTTAGTTTGGGAGGGAACCTTTATGGTTAGGACTAGTAAAAATTTTAAAGAAGGTTTGTATGTACTTTCTCAAGCGACCGAGCCGAAAGAGCTGTTTGAAGCTTGGGCAATTATGGGGAATTCTAATGATACAAGTGCTATCGTTTCGCTAGATAATTATCACAGAAGTGGTTATCCAAATGGCATAAAGAAACTTATTGAATCTGAGAATAGCCATTTCATTCCTTATTTTTCAACTGATAAATTGTACTTCATAGAGAATGAATTAAACAGGGAAATGATTATGAATGGGAGTGCTGATACAACATTCAAAGTAGATTATTCAATAATGTTAGATACTAACTATGCCAGTTACATTGATAATTTTGTCAGAAATAATGAATGGTCAACAATGAATAACGAGGTATTTCAAGTTATAGATGTACTTATTCGGGGAGGGTACAATTACGACTATTTATTTTATATGATTGAAAATTATAAAAACTCCTTCAAATTAGAAGGGGTAGAAGATGAATCTATCAGAAAAGATAAAAGAGCAAAGTTGTATAGGAATTTGGTTAGTCTAGAGCTTTTTAAAAGTATTGATCAACAAAAGTATATAGAGAAAGGCATCATCTCTTATACAATTACTGAAACAGAGGCTTTTCTTCTTGCCGATCAAATTTTTAATGGAACATTTAATGCCAGTAGCATTGAAGGAATGATGAGTATATTTAAGAATCTTCATCAGTGCATGATCCTATTACTCATTGGTATCTTGATTAATAAATTCGAAAATAAAGCAGGTGTTCCAAAGAAATTAGACAATTTATTTAAGTTTATCAATGATGAGCTAGGAATTTATTATGAAAGAGAATTTATTGTAGCACACAAGTATTTTATGAATTCAAAAAACGTTAATATGCTCAATAAATTTAATAAAGGTATGAAGACTGAAAAATTATTTCGCCAGATCGAAAATATAGCCTGGGATTTTTCAGTCCCACGTATTATGGAGTATTTTCTTAAGCGAGGGGGAGAAGGTCGTTTTTTCATTCCGTTTTTTTTAACTAATGATTTTAATTTAAGACAGCTATTGAGTTTGTTTAAAGTGAAAGGAGTGATATTTGATAAAAAAGGGGATCTATTTATACCTCTTCCTGTTGTTAATACCAGTGATTACTTTGAGGAGCATAAATGTAATATTGAAATTCATTTTACTGATGATATTAAGGAAAAAAGAGAAAAGGTTTATCAAAGAAATGTTGAAGAACATTTTGGCATTATTAAAGAAAGCTTTGAAAGATTAGTAAAGATTTTAGAATAACTCGAGTATTTCAGTGATGTAGATACTTCATGTAACATAATATTCACGCTGCGGGCATACGCCCTGGGTCCGGCAGGAGCCGGACACCTCAGCATTCGCTGAGGTCGTGAATACAGGAACGTTATCTGAAAGTGCAAAGAGATATTTTAAGAGGGTGAGTATGTGTGAAGGAGAATGAAATAATAATTGAAGATTTAAGAACGTATAGGAAAGTAGGGGTGAAAGCTGAAAACGATGATAGATTAATTATTATGCAAGATGTTGAATCTTTTATTCTTGATGGGAAAAGAGTTGAATTTACAAGCCCTAATAACATTGCAATATGTTTAAGTAAAGCGATGAAAGAAACAGACTTAGCGAATAGTATTTTTGATTCCTTGATTAAATCTAAAATAAAAAATAAAGAAGTTAAATTCAACGACTCTGAAACAGTCAGTCTATTTGATTATTTTGAACATCTGGAAGTAGGAATTATATTCTCGTACACGGCAGTAGAAGCATTCGCAAATGTCGCTATCCCAGAAGAGTTTGGTTATGAAATCAAAAATAATAAAGGTATTAAGGAAATCTGGGATAAAGCTGCAATCGAACGATGGATGAAAACAACAGATAAACTCAGATACATTCTCCCCAACATATTACAATGTAGTGATCCTTGTAATAATAAATTTTGGTCAGATTTCAAAAAACTCGAAGATATTCGCAATAAATTAATTCACCAGAAAACATTTGAAATTAAACGTCGTGATGAATCAATTTACAAGAGCTTTTTCAATGAGTCTATCTTCAGAATAATTAAATCTGGATTCTTAGTAATAGATTATTTTGTAAATATGGATATTGACAATATTAACTTTCCAAATGGTTTTGGGGAAGCTAAATTATTTATTGAAGAAATTGATGATTTTCATAAACACTGGTTTCCGATAGAAGATTAGAGTCTGGATTACTCAAAGAAGAATGACCTTCAGATAACATCATATCCACGCTTCGGAGCCTTTTGGCTCCTTGGTCCGCCAGAAGCGATCGGCAGGGAAGCATATTAACGTACACATCCGCACCGACTAACCGCATCGCGGCCGCTCCCGTTGGTCGCTTAAGTCGGTGGGACATCGTGGATACAGGACGTTAAGTGAAATTACCAAAGAGAGGGTAAGAACTTGATTCTAGATTACTTAAAAAAACATGCTGAGAAGGCATACCGAGAAATCACTAAAATAATAACTTCGCCAGTTTTTTTATTTTCAAATGATCCTAAGTTAATTGGCATTGAAGAAAGCCATAATTTTATTTATATTCATGGATTTAATAGGCTTATAAATAAGGATAGAGTACCATCAGATAAATTATTAGAAGCGTTTTCTTTTCTTGAGAAAGAAGTAGAGTTATATCTTAAAAAGCATTATACAGATAAGGAATTTGTATTTTACTTAAGTGCCGACGCTCTGGCGCCGACATTTATAATTACATTAGCTTCTTACTATGAAGATACGAGTGTGGTAGAACAAAGTATACCACTAATTGAATTAATTGAATGGTACAAAGAAAACGCACGTTTTAATGGGCTAGAAATAAGTGAGAATAAAACAAATGATAAAAATATTGAGGCTGAGTCTGATTCAGCAAGGACGTATGTAAAGATAATAAGTACTTAGATAGAATTTCAAAAAGATCGGTAACTTCAACTTAACATAATATTCACGCTTTGGGCATGCGCCCTCGGTCCGGCAGATGGATTCCTGGGAGGCAGGAACAGTCGGACACACCCAGCATACGCTGGGTGTCGTGAATACAGGAACGTTACATGAAATACAATTCCTAAAACATATCAAGGAGATAAAATTTATGCATTGTTTTATTAGTTATGATGTAGAAGAAGGGAAACCTCTTAGTGACAAAATAAGAGAAATATTGCTGCTAAATGATGTAAATCCTGTTGATGCTTTTGATGTATCAATAGAAGATATGGTGTTAGAAGGAATTCATAACAAGATTCAAGCATGTGATATTTTTGTTGCAATAGTAACTAATCTCTCACCTAACGTTTTTTTTGAGATAGGTATGGCAAATGGTTTAAATAAACCTATTTTTATTGTTTTATCAAAGGATATAAACATGTATCCTAGCTTTTTAAATGATTTTTTATATGTCAAGGCTAGTTTAGAAGATGAAGAGAATATAGATTTCGTATTTAAACAGTTGTTGAAAAGCCAAAGCAAAAGAAAATCGAAATTCAGTAAAAAAAGAAAAAAATATTCAAATGATGCATCGCTAAATTTGCCTAGTGAATGGAAAGCGCAATTGGAAGAGATAAGAAAAAACGGAACAGCTTTAGATCTTGAAAACTATATAGCCGGAATATTTGATTCCTTAAGAACCACATCAAAAATGGTTGAGCAAGGCGAAGGTGTAGATTTTGCGTTATGGCTTGACGATATGAATTTTATTTCAGGAAACCCTGTCTTGATTGAGGCTAAGTATGGAAATATTACACCAGATATGCTTCAAAACGGAGAGTATTTATTACAGAAATTTTTAGGAACAACAAAAAGTAAAGTAGGTTTACTTTTATATTTAGACAAGTCGGGAAAAAGATTTTCTTTAGGCTCTTCTTTAAGTCCTCTGGTGCTTAGAATTGACTTGGAAGATTTTTTATCTGATGTAGAAAGTAACGGAAGTATAACCAAAACTATTATTCATAAAAGAAATGTAATGGCACATGGGAAGGAGATCAGGTAATGGCTCTTTACTCCAAGCCACGAATAGATCACTTCTTTTTAAGATCTGACAACGCTCAATCTACAGCGGATAAAGGGAAAACACTAGAGGATTTATCTTGTTACCTCTTCGAAAAAGTTCCAGGCATTTCAATTGCGAAGAGAAATACAATGAATGCATTCGATACTGAAGAGATTGATATTGCTTTGTGGAATGAAAAAGTTAAAAAAGGTTTTTCTTTCTTGCCTAATATAATATTAGTAGAATGCAAAAATTGGAGTGCTTCTGTATCAAGTAGTGAGGTTAGCTGGTTTGCTGAGAAGTTAGAAAGTAGAGGATTAGACTTTGGTATATTGATTGCTGCAAACGGAATTACAGGAAACCCTCATGAAATTAATCGTGCGCATAACATTGTTGCTAGACACTTGAGTAATGGTAGACGAATAATAATCATAAAAAGATCTGAAATTGAAGCACTTGTATCTACTGAAGAATTAATAAAGATAATTAAAGAAAAGTTATGTGAACTTGCAGTTGCAGGAGTAGCTTTTCAATGATTGTTAATTATAAAAAAAATATTAATTGCAAGAACTTTATGTAACATAATATTCACGCATCGGGCATACGCCCTCGGTCCGGCATACGCCGGACACCCAGCATGCGCTGGGTCGTGAATACAGGAACGTTTAAACTAGGTAGCAAAGTATTGGAGGACAGCATGGCAAACACAATTTCATTACCAAAAGAATTAAATGATATAGTTGAACCTATAGGTATGTCAAATGGATTAACTTCAGTGTTTATTGAAGTTTTAGCTATTAGTGGATCAATACTAGCTAAAACGAATCGAGAAAAAGAAATGATTATTTGGCTAGCACAAAGGGATCAGTCTGTAGTTGGAATAGGAACAGTTGGTTTTGATATTGATGAAATGCCTTGGACTATAGACTCTTTTGAAAGTGAGAAAGATTTTGTACTAGATACTATTTCAAATGCAGTAGATGGCTTAGGTTGGGAGAAATTAAGCTACAAACCACGTCAAGATTGGGTTGTTAATTGTTTGAATCAATTTGGCTTAATGGTTAAAGCATTCAATAAAGAAGATGTTGACATGGACAATTATAGAGAATGGACAGAAATTGAAGAAGGTGATGATAACCCTACAATCCCAAGAGGATACCCTAAATGCGAAAAGCACGATATCTATTTAAATTGCCATGGATGTATACTTTGCAATAATGGAAGCTGAATTAAGGACTGTAGATATTTCATAGAAGATGGTAACAATCATCTAACATAATATTCATGCTGCGCTCCTGTAGAGCCTGGGTCTGCGAGGTGGATTACGAAGAGGGATTTCAGCAGCCAACCCCTTTGGGGTTCATGAATACAGGAACGTTATGCGTAATTATTGCAATTCTAAAGAAGAGAGGAGAAATACAATGGATCAAATCAAATATCCGATTGGTCAATTTCAACCCAAAAACAATCTTTCAAATGATGAAATAATAAATCTTATTAAACAAATTCCTGAACTAATTAAGCGATTAAATACATTGCTGATTGGTCTCGAACAATACCAATTGGAGACTCCGTATCGGCCGAACGGTTGGACAGTAAGGCAGGTCATACATCACTTAGCTGATAATGATATGAATGCGTACCTGAGATTTAAAAGAGGATTAACTGAAAATAATCCATTAGCAAATACATATAGAGAAGATCTTTGGGGAGAATTAATTGATTACAAGAAGTTGCCCGTAGAGAATTCGCTATCACTTATTGAAGTATTGCATCATCGCTTTTTGGTGTTGCTGAATGAACTTAGTATAGAAGACTATAAACGGACTATACAAACTGAAGTATTAGGAATAATTACATTAGAGACAGCTATACAAAGATTTATTTGGCATAACAAACACCATGCATCCCAAATCGAAAACCTAATAAGAAGAGAGAAATGGAAAGACATATAAGAAAGAGGGTAATTGTAGGTAGAAAGTTTGAAGAAGATGTGGCATCACATAACATAATATTCAAGCAGCGGCTCCTTTGGAGCCTGGGTCTGTGAGAAGGGTGTCGGAGAGGAATTTCAGCAGACACCCCCTAACGGGTTCATAAATACAAGAACGTTATAGGAAATACTTGATAAAAGGAGAAAGCAAAATGTTATAGAAATATCTGCGGATGAAAGGGTATTAAAGATAGATGTTTCATCGAAAATGGCTTATGAATCCAAAGGAACATTTTATGAGTTTCCACATTCAGAATTTAATGAAGAGTACCCACAAATTTATCATACAAACCTTTGTTGTAGTTTCAATGGAACAAATGGATATGGAATGTACATTGACGCAAGAGGTAGAAATCAATGAAAAGAAAAATATTCTTTTGAAGAAAATGAAGATCAAATAGTTGTTGCTAGATTAGAAATAACGGAACTCCCAAATGAATGGAAAGAAAAAATGGGAGATTCTTGGTTTTGTTGGCTTGATACATTAGACGATGATTATGCAGTAATTAGTAAAAGAGCTGATAGAATTGTAAATGAAGATATATATGGAGAAGCTTTCGAATACGGGAGTTTATATTCCATACTCGGACATTTACAAATTGCAATTGTATATTTGCAGAAAAATTAAAAGCTGGGTAAGCGGTTTACATGTCGCATTAGTCCGGCTGAAATGTCGCAAAAGTACATGGTAACGCGATGTGGAGATATATTATACTCGCCTTATATTTCGATAATGAAAATCATTATCATACATAAGGAGGATTCAGCATGAATAAAGGAACAAAGAGGCAAGCTGCCGGAAGCATGGCACATGCTAACCATAAATCACGATTTTTAATGGGTTGGTTGCTGGCCCTTGTTCTTGTACTGACGGCTTGCGGTGCCGGAGCAGGTACAAATGGCGGCAATGAGTCTGCTACAACTCCAACGGACACGCCTTCGAATGGAGCGTCTCAGACTGCCGGAGCCTTCCCGGTTACGATCTCGCATATGAAGGGTCAGTATACGCTTAACGAGAAACCAAAGAAAATTGCTGTGCTTGATGTCAAATTTCTGGATCAATTGCTGGCCATTGGCGAGCAGCCGGCAGGCAGTGTTATCGCTGAAGGCAATACCACATTTCCAGAATATTTAGGCGATAAGCCGGGTGACGTACGGGTTTTAGGTACACGGGACAAGCCCAACCTGGAAGCGATTGTAGCATTGGACCCGGATCTTATTTTAATGACTGATTTTCAAGAGAAAGAGTATGAGAATGTAAGCAAAATAGCACCCACAATCGTACTTGACTTCTACGAGGATTGGCGAGATACGTTAGCTACAGTGGCTGCGATCACAGGTAAGCAGGCAGAGGCAGAAACTGTGCGTAAGGCTTATGAGGACAAAATTGCAGGACTGAAGGAGAAGCTGTCGGAGAAGTTGGGAGAGGAAACGGTAGCACTTATTCGTCCGAGAAAAGAAGGCATACGTGTTCATGGTCTTGA
>NZ_WUDQ01000950.1:0-809 GCF_009827695.1 Paenibacillus sp. OT2-17
TCCCCCAGCGCTTCGTCCATACAACAGGCATATCCACTGGCCCATTGGCTGAATGGGGACCTGGTACGACCGGGAAGTGTGTGGTTGCCAACACTTCAACTGCCGGGTCTACGTGGAGGTAATACTGCTCGCTTTTGACCTGAAAATCCTCAATGTGCTCTAGAAGTGGGCTGGAGCCGCGTTTCATGTTCACCATGTACTCCACCCCGTCATTGCCGGGATGCGCAACCCATTGCCCGCCTGTCATGAACTGCCAATCCACGTTGTTCCGGAAGGCATCACACATGCCGCCATGGCAGCCTGTGAGACCTACGCCGCTTTGAACGGCTGCTGAGACATTATTGACTAGTTCCTGCTCAATCTGTCCCATGGTCCACATTGGAACGATTAAGTCCAGGTCAAGCAGTTTCTCTGCATCCTGGTAGGCTTCAAGGGTATTAGACACCTCCACCTCGAACTGCTCTTCCTTCAAAATGCGTTCAAAAATGGCCGCCACCTGCTCCGGCTCATGTCCGTTCCATCCACCCCATACAATCAGTGCCTTGCGCATCTGTAACCACTCACCTTTCGGAATGTATTGTTATACTACATTTCTTCAATGGATACCCAGCGGCGTTCCTCTATGGATCGTTCTACCGCTTCAAGCACAGCCTGACAAGCGACACCGTCGTGGAAGTTCGGCGAAGGTTGTCGTCCTTCGGAGATGGCCCTCAACATCTCAAGCATCTCGTGGGTGAAGGTATGCTCGAATCCAATTGTATGTCCTGCAGGCCACCAGGCTTCAGAGTACTTATGTGCCGGATCGGTGG
>NZ_WUDQ01000951.1:0-807 GCF_009827695.1 Paenibacillus sp. OT2-17
CATGAAAGTTCATGGATGGAATCCTCAGATTGATTCCGCCATTGCCGTTGGCTGTGACCACTTCTTCCGCATTGGATAATACGGGTATAAGCTTCAATATACCAGATGATACTGCACGAGCAGAACGGTATTTTCCCGCCACATCCGCGCTATGCTTCAACGTGCTATCCGCTTGCGGAGTAGCATGGGAATCCCCAACAAACAGGTCAATGAGTTCGCTTCTTGCACCGGACATTTCATTTTCCACATTGGTCAGGATGCTGATCCCAAAGTTTTGATCCGGCACGATAGAGACCAGAGAGGAGAATGAATCTGTATTTCCACCGTGCTCGATAACACGATAATCTCCCGTGAACCGTTCCCAAAAGCCATGGGCATTCCCCGGAAGCTCGGGATAGTGGGTATATGAAGCCTCATGCATTTCTCGCAGGGTTTCATTCTTGTTGAATAGCGAATATTTTAAGGAATGCTCCATGTTCAGATGAGCAAGCATAAAATGAGCCATGTCCTCCGAAGTAATGTTTAACGCACCCGCCGGCACATCATTAAAGAAAACATTCGGCTTTGCCACCCAGTTTCCATCCTTCTTGGAGTAGCCTGTTGCTTTATGTTCGATAACCTCTGGGATAAGATCATATCGTTGTGTAAAGTAAGAATGTTTCATGTCTAGAGGCTCAAATATATGTTTCTGAATATAGGTTTCAAAAGGCATTCCGGATACACGTTCTATAATATAACCGGCCAGGTTGGTCCCATAGTTGGAATAAGCAGTCACTGTTCCAGGCTCATAAATCTGTTCAGGCTGAT
>NZ_WUDQ01000952.1:0-805 GCF_009827695.1 Paenibacillus sp. OT2-17
ATGAATGAAAAAGCTGTCTGCAACCTTACTGACACTCATTTTTTTATTGGTATTTTCCATCCCTGTATCCGCAAATCCAGCAGAGTCAGACTCACACGGCTTAGAACCCTTTAAGGATGCTAGTACAAAAAGCGAATCGGAAATTGACGGTTATTTAAAACAAATGGGCTTTACTGACGAAGAATTAGGTTTCACTCCATTGGAATTAAAAAAGGACATTGCGAGTAACGGTGGCACTAAGATAAAAATTGAAGAGTTAGACCCTGAAGTTGTCATTAAAGATGAAAATGGCAAAACAGTCGCACCATCTGATAAAATTTCTACTCAAGATGTAAAAGATGGAATCTTCAAAATGTACGGATATGCATTTAAACTCGAATCTCCGAACAGTAAAGAAAATGCCTACCATGTTTATGCTTTTTATAACTGGGAAAGAGGTCCTTTGGCTTATTACACTGATACATTGGCAATGGCTTGGCAAAGTAAAGTTACTCCTTATCGTTCTCCATATAGTGTCCATAACTGGAGAAGCGGATCGCACCTTTATCAGTACGAAAACCAACTACAGAAACAACAAATTGAGGGTGACGCCTTCGAGGTAGATGTTTTAGGATATCCAGATCCGCAAGATGGATTTGCCAGACAAGAAGTAAGAGCTCCTAAATCACTAACTGGCCAAACAGGCGCAGTGGAGATTGCTTATGCTCACAAGACTATTCCTGGTGTGGCATTGGCAATACTTAACTATTTCAGCATAGACTTCTCTGGAGCAGGACAACAAGAGTACCAAGACAGATTCAATTTT
>NZ_WUDQ01000953.1:0-804 GCF_009827695.1 Paenibacillus sp. OT2-17
CGCCTTATCTTGTGGAACAACCACAACCAGTTTATTTTGAAGCAACACGTTATCCTTTTCCACCAATGAAGCATCCGTTAATGCCTTCATTTGCTTCATGCCCGCCGAAATAAATACGTCAGCGGGTGCGCCTTGTTCAATTTGTTTTTGTAATGTACCAGATGAAGCGTAGTTAAAGGTAAGTTTGATATCTGGGTGCTGTTTCTCATACTGGTCCTTGAGCGTATTCAGACTATCTTGAAGACTTGCAGCGGCAGATACGACTAGTTCTGTCTTGGGTGCAGACTGTGCCGACTGTACAGCAGCCGGAGACGAGCACCCCGCCAGAACCCATGCCAACAATCCAACGAACGTGAATATGTACCCAAATTTCTTTTTCAATTTGTTCTTCCCCTATCCTATAAATTCCAAAATGAGATGACGAAAATGTGATGGCGAAAATAAGAAAACATTGTACATCTCATAACGGTTCGAATCTATTGGGTCAACCCAAATATTTGTGATAAATCGATCTCGCCTCAGCGATGTCCTTCGTGCCATGAATTAAGACGCGTCCATCCTGAAAAAGAACAATTCGATGCGTTCCGATAACAACGGATACCAGGTATGGATTATGCTCCACTTTGCCCCCCTGACGGGATAACAAACGTGCCGCTTCATTCAGATCACGTACAGTACCCGGGGCCGGGCGGATTTGAACCGTATCTCGTCCGCACAAGACAGCCGTTTTAGCCTGATGCTCCGATTGTAAAAAAGGATACACAGGGTACTCACCACATGTTGGACAATCGGCTTTCTTCATGG
>NZ_WUDQ01000954.1:0-801 GCF_009827695.1 Paenibacillus sp. OT2-17
ATTGCGTAACCGGGTGTCCCTTGAGAGCTTCACCCATAACCCTTCCGAAAAAGGCTGCCGACTGCCCACTGTAGTTTCTCAGCATATGCTTGCTGTCCGGCTTGTCATAACCCATCCATACCGCTCCGGTATATTCCGGTGTATAACCGACAAACCAGATGTCCCGGTTACCACTGTTACCGCTAATTCCACTTTGGGTCGTACCCGTTTTACCAGCTACAGGCCAGTCAATACGTGCTTTGCGACCTGTACCGCTATTGACTACATTTTGCATCATTTGTGTCATTTCATAAGCCGTTTTTTCACTCATTACAGATTTAGTTTCCTCTTCATGAGTATAAACAACTTGATCATCACTATTGTTAATTTGCTTAATAGAATAAGCTTTTTGGAATTGTCCTTTATTGGCAAAAGCGCTGTACGCCTGCGCCATTTCAAGGGTATTCGTTCCTTTGCTTAATCCACCCAATGCGATAGCAAGTGAGTGATCATTTTTGTCCATCGGAATGCCTACGCTCTCGGCAAATTGAACCCCTTTTTCCACACCGATTTGGTTCAGCAACCATACAGGCGGAATATTTTCAGACTTCGTAATGGCGTCGAGCATGCTGATGGTCGACGAGTAACCATGCAAGTTTTTCGGACTGTATCCGTTAAAACTCTGGCGTTCGTTACTCAAAGGGGTATCCATCGTAAACTTACCGGATTCAAGAGCTGGCGCATAGGCTACAATCGGCTTAAAGGCCGATCCTGGCTGTCTGCGGCTCTGTGTCGCACGATTGAAGGTCCCCTTTTTGTAAT
>NZ_WUDQ01000955.1:0-801 GCF_009827695.1 Paenibacillus sp. OT2-17
ACGATACAAGCGTCCACCGGGCGAGAACGGATCAGACACGAACTTCTCCGCCGAAAGCTCCGGTCTGTTCAGATATCCCCGCGCTACAGAAGCTCCACCAATACACAGCTCGCCCGTTACACCGACAGGGACCGGACGCATCTTGTCATCAACAATATATAACTTATGATTCGGTAGAGCTCTGCCGATAGGGACAATACCGGACAGAGGCAATTTTTCCAGCTCGTCCTCATAAAAGCTAGATTCGATTGCGGCTTCGGTAACTCCATACGTATTAATGATCCGCATCTTGCTGCCAAAACGGGTCAACATCTTACGTTAATCTGCAACAGCCAAGCTATCTGCTCCAGTAGTAAGCAGCTTTAGGGAACTGATATTTGTACCATGCTCATAGATGTAATTCAATAGCAGAGATAAAAGCACAGGAGGCGTCTCAAACGTAGTAATCTCCTGCTGCTCCAACAGTGTAGCCAGGGTAGCTGGATCATTTCTCACGTTTTCAGGACAAATGACCAAGGTACCTCCATTGACAAATGCCTTGGCCAAATCGCATGCAAACACATCAAACGACATGCTGGCAATTTGCAGTAGCTTAACAGGGAAATCTTTAAATCCTTGGCTGTGTCTGTAACCAAGTGCGGTGTTGACATATTGTTGATGTTCAACCATAACGCCTTTGGGCTTACCTGTGGTACCCGATGTATAAATGACATACGCCAAAGAGCCAGGCTCATATGAGGAGATATACTGCTTGTTCGAATCCATCTCGGGCTGGAGTGGCAAGGTAGCGAGATCAACTAC
>NZ_WUDQ01000956.1:0-797 GCF_009827695.1 Paenibacillus sp. OT2-17
CTCGTCCGCTGCCTCTGAGGTAAGTCTACAAGACATTAAGAGCAGGCCCCACCGCAGTTCTTCTTGCAGTTGAACGATCCCCTTGAGCGCTTGTGCTTCACATTGCTCCCAGGGAACCGGAACCTTCGTATAGCCGAGCAATCCGCTACGCCCCAGCATCTCCAACCCACGTAAAGGGTCAGGGCCCGCCAGCATCTTTTCCAGCTCGACCCGCACACGTTCCATGGCTATGTAACGAAGTCCCTCTCTGCGCCGAATCATACCTTTCCAGGTGTTGAATGCAACGCGGAACCGAAATACAGAGGCAAAACGGATGCAACGCAGCATCCGCAACCCGTCCTCCTCAAAGCGTTCCTCGGCTCGGCCTACACAACGAACGAGAGCAGCTCGTAAATCGGCTTCTCCCCCAAACGGGTCCACCCGCTCTCCGTGTTCTGCCATCGCAATCGCATTCATAGTAAAATCCCGTCGCATCAGATCCTCACGGATATCCTTCACGAAGGCAACTTCCGTTGGACGGCGGTGATCGGCATAACCGCTTTCCGTACGAAAAGTGGTCACCTCGAACGCATGACCGCCCTGCATGACCGTAACCGTCCCATGCTGAATCCCTGTCGGAATGACGTGAGGGAATAGCGCTATGACCTGTTCAGGCTCAGCCGAAGTGGTCAAATCCATATCATGAATAGCTCGTCCTAATAGCTCATCCTGCACACAACCACCTGCATCTTGCCGTTACGATTTGGACCTCTTCATGATTTAAGGACCACTCTATTAATTTTTGAGCGGCTTCATAG
>NZ_WUDQ01000957.1:0-796 GCF_009827695.1 Paenibacillus sp. OT2-17
TAGGCGTTCCCGTTGCTCAGGTGTGTAGTCCTTTTTCCAGCCCCAGCCTCCATTTTCTTCATAATGCGCCCATGCAGAATCGATCTCATTGTTGCCGCACCATAAGGCAATACAAGGATGATGACGCAGCCGCTTAATATTGTCCTCTGCTTCCTGTGCCACATTGTCCATAAAATCCTCATCCCCCGGGTACATACTGCAGGCGAACATAAAATCTTGCCACACGAGCAAACCGTATTCATCACAAAGCTCATAAAATATGTCTTGTTCATAAATACCGCCACCCCACACCCGCAGCATATTCATATTCGAGGCGGCTGCACTGGCAATTTCATACCGATATCGTTCCATCGTAACTTCAGTGACAAAGCTGTCATTCGGAATATGGTTAGCCCCTTTTGCAAACACAGGAATTCCGTTCAGCTCAAAATAAAAGCTCTCTCCTGCTGCATCCCGTTCACGTACAAGACGGATGGAACGCAGTCCCGTTTTTACTGATTTTTCCGCGATTACAGCTCCTTGTCCTTGCTCCACCAATTCGGCCACAAACGTATATAAATGCGGCTCCCCCAGTCCACGGCACCACCACAGCTTCGGCTTCTTCATCTCCAGCTCCAGCTCGACCGTCTGCTTCCCCTTCAGCAGCCGTACCGGCTTGGACCACACCTTCCCGTCAGCGGAAATACGCAACTCGGCATCTCTAATCTCATCTGCATTTTCGATCTCTACCACTGCCATGAGTTTAGCCCCTACCGAATTCACCTCGTCCTGTCGAATAAACAAGTCTCCCACGATC
>NZ_WUDQ01000958.1:0-793 GCF_009827695.1 Paenibacillus sp. OT2-17
ACCCTTTCCTTGCTAACTAATGAAGAAGTGTTAAATGCTCATCACAACGGTTTGAATGCGCGGCAGGTGTATAGAAAGGATGAACATATCGTTTGGACTTCACATAACGAGGAAGGTCATGTATATGTAGCTTTGTTTAATGCTGGAGATGAAGCTTCAAAGGTGCGTGTATCCTTAAAAGACCTTGGTATTGAAGGGCATCCAAATGCCAGAGATTTATGGAACCATGTAGATTTAGGTGTTTTAGCACAAGAACTGTCCGCAGATTTACCTCCTCACGGAGCAGCGCTATTTATTTTGAAATAATGTAAGGAAGAACTATGCGCAGTTCCAACCCAAGCACCTTATCGTAAAAGTGGAAGGCATCTTTACGATAGGGTGTTTTTTTGCATGTGTAACTTTAGGATATTTTAACGAACTCGACATTATTCTTGGGAATATGACATTTGGAACGTGTTAATTTTATATAGTGCCTATTTCTGTACAAATTTAAATCATTCTAACGAATAGACTCGAGAAAGGAGTCAAATGATGAAATTAAAAAAAATCCACAAAAATGAACAGGACGAGCCTTGGCCCTCTAGCAAACCAATATTATGTATCGGGGGGGCCAATCTGGATCGTAAAATCATGATTAAAGGTACATTTCAGCTTCATACCTCCAATCCGAGCAGTACAAGGCTGCAATCTTGCGGTGGGGTAGCACGAAATGTAGCCGAAAATTTAGGGAGGTTGAGTCAGCGGGTCAGCCTGCTAACTGCGGTTGGGGACGATGCGGAAGGTGAATTTATTA
>NZ_WUDQ01000959.1:0-792 GCF_009827695.1 Paenibacillus sp. OT2-17
TACTGATCTGACCGTTTTTGAACAGCTCATTAACCAAAGTATGGTCTTCTGTAAGCTGACGTACCGCTCCTTTGGAAATGACATAGGCACGACTGTCACCGATATGTCCGATAATTCCGGATGCGTCGTTTAATAAAACCGCAACAACTGTCGTTCCCATATTATGATACTTTTCATCGCGTGCAGCCGTCTGGAAGATGACTTCATTGGCATGCAAAATAGCGTCGCTGAGCGCCGCCGTCAAAGAATGTGCGGATAATCCGCTCTCCAGCGTCGCCAAATCAGCGGCAAGTGTCTCTACCGCAAGGCGGCTGGCCGTATCACCGGCCAAATGCCCCCCCATACCATCGGCAACAATCCCAAGGATATAGCCTTGCTCCAAGTGCCTGATCCAGGCAGAATCCTCATTCACCGAACGTACACGTCCGACATGGCTGACATGAACTGTTTTGATCAAATGGTTTCACCCCAACTCCATATGCTTTGCACGCAACTGACCGCAAGCAGCGGCAATATCGTGACCCTGTTCACGCCGGATCGTCACATTGACGCCTTTTTCGGCAAGAATACGTTGGAAATTAAAAATATCACTGCGTGATGTGCGTACATACTTGCGCTCAGGCACATGATTGACTGGAATCAAATTGACGTGACACAGCATGTCCTTTAACACATCTGCTAGCTCTTCAGCATGTTCTGCCTGATCGTTTACCCCACCAATCAGGGCATATTCAAACGAAATTCTCCGCCCCGTCTTAGCAAGATAGTAACGTAGAGAATCCATAACATCCT